>JAQIBE010000198.1 GCA_027859235.1 Desulfobulbaceae bacterium | reverse complement strand
CGCCGACACTGACCATCTGCACCACCATGTCCGGAAACATGTCCCTGCTGCCCATGGCATCATCAAGCCCCACCCCGTCCTCCACCTGGACAATGACCTCCTTGAGATAATTTTGCAGCACCATATTCTCCAGAGCCGCAGCCGAGAGATGGAGGGTCTGGATAATATCAATGCCGCTGGAGGTGAGTACGGCAAAGACCCGGGTGAAGCGGGCCATGAAGATCTTCACGGACAGGGCGCCGAAGATCGGCAGTTTCAGCAGCAGCCGGTCACGATTGAGGACAAACTCCGCATACTGGAGACAGATACGGTAGAGGATGAAGAGACCCGCCAGACCCAGAATGATCAGGAGATTATAATTAACAAAGAAATTACTGATAGCGATGAGGAGTCGGGTGGCCATGGGCAGTTCAACATGGGCATTCTCAAAGAGGACCATGAACTTCGGCACCACAAAGCTCATGAGAAAGAAGATGGCCCCGAAGAGGACGGTGATGACGATTTTCGGATAGCGGGTGGCGGCCTTGATCCTCTCCTTGATCACTTTTTCATTTTCCAGGAGATCCGCCATATAGGCAAAGCTCTGATCCAGGTTACCGGTCTCCTCGCCGACCTTGATGACGTTGCGATAGATCAGTGAAAAGATCCTGGGGAATTTCACAAAGGAATCACTGAGACTCCCACCCTGCTCAACACTGGTTCTGATCCTGAGGAGCGTCTGGCGCAGAATTGGATTTCTCACCTGACCGGCAAGGATACTGAGACTGCGGAGCATATCAACCCCGGCATTGAGGAGGGTGGCCATCTGGCGGCTGAAAACAATCAGATCATCCAGACCAACCCCCTGCACACGGATGAAGAGGGAGATCTTCTCTTCACCCTCCTCATCCAGCCCGTCAGCGCTCTTGGTAATCGCCAGCGGGGTCAACTGCTGACTGAGGAGCCATCTTTCAACCTCGTCGACAATCTCTGCCTGCCGCCCCCCCTTGACGCTCCTGCCATTTTTATCAATGGCCTCATATCGGAAACTAGCCATAATCTATTCCTCAGCGTCCAGGGACAGCCGGAGGACCTCATCCAGGGATGTCTGACCGGACAGCACCTTAGCCAGACCAGATTGGCGGATACCGGTAAACCCCTCAGACCTGGCCTGACGAGAGATTTGCCGGGAAGATTCCTTGAGCATAATGAGTTTTTCAATGGCTTCTGAAATCTCCAGGAGTTCATAAATGGCCACCCTGCCCCTGAACCCCCCCTCACATTGCGGGCATCCCACCGGGCTGAAGATTTCCCTCCCCAGGGTCGAGGGGTCGGAAAAATATTCCTGAATAGCCTCATCGACAACCATCGCTTTCTTGCAATGGGGACAGAGCATCCTCGGCAGCCGTTGGGCCAGGACAAGACCAAGAGATGAGGCAATGAGAAAGGGCGGGATACCCATATCCAGGAGACGAGTCACGGCACTGCAGGAATCATTGGTATGGAGGGTGGACATTACCAGATGACCCGTCAGGGCGGACTGGATGGCAATCTCAGCGGTTTCCCCATCGCGAATCTCACCTATCATGATAATATCAGGGTCCTGGCGGAGAATGGAGCGCAGGGCTGAAACAAAGGTGAGATCGGCCTTGACATTAACCTGCACCTGATTAATCCCAGCCAGCTCGTACTCCACCGGATCTTCAACCGTAATAATATTCTTGTTGGGATTGTTGATTCTATTTAAGGCCCCGTACAGGGTGGTGGTCTTACCGCTGCCGGTGGGACCGGTAACCAGAATAATTTCATGGGGCTTGGCAAGATGTCTTTCAAAGAGTTCCTGCTGATTTTGTTCAAACCCAAGATCACCCAGGCTGATTTTTATCTTACTCTTATCCAGCAGACGGAGAACGACCTTTTCACCATTATTCAAGGGCAGGATGGAGACCCGGACATCATAATCACGGCCTGCCACCGTTATTTCAAAGCGCCCATCCTGGGGCTTTCTCTTTTCACCAATATCAAGCATGGCCATGATCTTGATTCTGGAGGTGAGGCTGGGCAGGAGTTTGAGATCATACTCCCTAATCTTCTTCAGCAGCCCATCCACCCTGATGCGAATCCGCAACGCATTCTTATCCGGTTCAAAATGAATATCACTGGCCACCTCACGGGAGGCTAGAAGCAGCACCTCATTGATGGCGGCCACGGCCTCACCCTCATCCTCCTGCTCAAGGTCACCATGTTCGCTGGTCCCGCCCGAATATTGCTGCTCAATGATCTTGAGCAGCAAGGACTCCATGGCAACACAGGGAATCACTTTACCCTTGATATGGAGGTCCACCTCATCCATGGCATAAATATCATTGGGATCAGAAAGGGCCACCAGAATCTCGCCGGCCCGTTTACCGATGGCGATCAGCTTGTTTTTACGCGCCATATGCTCCGGAATGAGGGCAACAATATCAGGGTCCAGGACAATTTTAGTTAAGTCAACATAGGGAATGTGCAGCTGGCTGGCAATGGTGCGTGCCACCGCCTCTTCAGTCACCACCCCGAGCTCAAGAAGGGCCTGACCAAGCTTGACCTCATTGGTCTTGCCGTAGGCCAGGGCCTGTTCAAGCTGACTCATACTGATCAACCCGCCTTCAACCAGAATGTCGCCAAATCTTTTTCTTTTCATAAACTGGGCCTATTTAGGCTGTGAGAGATGAAAACCAGCCAAGTACGGGCTTCATATCAAGTGATTTTGCCGCATTCTTGACACAGCGTTTATCTATCTGCTGCTGCTTGCTGGCATAGGCCATGAGCAGACAACGGCTTAAGAGTTTATTGACCAGACGCGGGGTGCCGGCGGTGAGCCGGTAAATCAATTTATAATGGGGCTGAATTGGTGCCATATCAGCCCGCCCGACCCGGTTCAATCTGAAAATAATATAGTCCCGCATCTCGGAGAGCGTGAGCTGGCGGATGGTTTCGTTGATGGTGATCCGCTGCTTGAGCTGGCGCAGTGACGGCCTGTTAATCTTGTCCTGCAGCTCTGGCTGCCCCACCAGGAGAATCTGAATGAGCTTCTCCTTATCCGTCTCGAAATTAGAGATGAGCCGCAATTGTTCAATGCTCTTTTCAGGGAGATCCTGGGCCTCGTCAATAATAAGCACCAGCCGCTTCCCTAGTTTATTCAGCCGGACCAGATAACCATAGAGACGATCAAACAGTACCGGGATCGAGGCCTGATGCAGATCATACCTCATCTCACCCACATCCTGGAGAATGGCAATAATGAGTTCGTGGGAGGTGAGCTGGGGCGAGATAATATAGGCCGTTTGAAAGGAACGGTGGAGGTAGGTGCTCATCTTCTTTAAGAGCATGGTCTTGCCGGTTCCGACTTCACCCGTCACCACCAAGAACCCCTCACCCTGCTCCAGACCATACTTTAAGACCTCACTCACCGAGTTATGGGCCGCTGAGGGGTAATAAAATTCCCGGTCCGGAGTCAATTTAAAGGGATTATCCTTAATCCCGAAAAAATCCAGATGATTCACCCCGCCACCTATTCTAAGTCTGCTTCGGTTGTGATGACCGGGTTGCCAGGATCTTTATCCCGATCACCGGGCCTCTGATAGGTTTCGGGCTTGAATGACTTATGCACCTGAGGGCTTAAGGTCTTATCCAGCTCCTCAGCCTTTTTTTGCGACTGACCAACCAGAGTATCCATGGATATAATGGTTGGGGTGAGGAAAATCATGAGCTCATAATTAGTGGTGGTTTTCGCCCTGCTTTTAAACAGTCCACCCAAGAGGGGAATACTGGACAGCCCATGCACCTTGCTGATGTCAAGATCATCACCGCTGACATGAATACCGCCGATGACCACTGTGGACATGTCTTCAAGAAAGAGCATAGTATTGATTTCCTGCCGGTTAATCAATGGTTCACCATCATTATCGTTGGTCTGATCTACACTGTCGTTGGTGACCGCGACCTTGAGCCTGATATAGGTGTCTTTGCTGATTTTGGGGGTGACCTCCAGACTGAGAACCGCCTCCCTGAACTGTGTATTGGAGGTGTCTCCGGATTGGGAGGTGTAGGGAACCTCCTTGCCGTTTTTGATCTTTGCGGTCTGGCCATCCAACACGAGGAGAGACGGGGCCGAAAGAACCTGAAGCATATTATCCTCCAGGAGGGCCTGGAGATCAACATCCAGGGTGAAATTATTCCAGACAACTCCAAAGGCCACATGGGATGCTGCTGTGGGGATACCAAGATCCATAGCACCGGTGACTGTACCCAGGGCTGACTGGATCACACGATCGCTTGCACCCTGCATCCCCCACTTTATCCCTAACTTATCTCGCCCCTCCTTACTGATAACAACGATTCTCGATTCAATATGGATTTGGGGAATGGGCTGATCAATTTCAGCGAGCATCACCTTGATCTTGCCGATATTTTCCTGCCTATCATTTATCAAAAGACATGAATCATTACTCGTTACGGAAATAGAACCACGCTCACTCAAAAGTGTCTCGAGCTGCCCTTTAATCTCTGCCCCGTTGCCAAAATCTGTACACAGACGCTCTGTAACAATTCCCCTGCCGGACTCCAGATAAGCCTTCATGGTTTCAATGATAATGACCTGGTTGCTTTCGCTGAAATGGAGCTTATTCGTTTTGATTACAACGTGAAATATCTCGTAAAGACTCACATCTTCCATCTCCAGGGACATCTCACCGGTGATCGTCTCAGGAACAAAAATATTTATCCCGGCCTGGCGGCCAATACTGCGTAACAGAACCGGCACCGACAGATTCTCACTGCGTAAACTCGCGGGATAGTCACGCAGGGATTCGACCAACGCTGTCTCAGCCGCAGCAATCCCCCCTGCGGAGAGGAACAAGCTGAGGGTGATCAGAAGTGCGGCTGTCTTGCTGAGTATGGAGCTATAAAATGACATTATCAAGGCTCTTGTGGTTTATAAAAGTCCGCGTTGAGGATTGTTGTGCCTCATCTCTGGACCTCAAATATTTCATTGCGTTTTTTCGGGGTCTGTATCTTTATTGCCAAAATCAACGGCAATTTCTTCAAACTGCAGAGTGTATTGATAATTATCCAATTCGACGATTACCTTTTCCTGGTCAATACGCAGGATGTTAATCCCATCAATCTCATCCCCCTGGTAAAGGATCTTCTGATTGATAACCGCCTGGGGGAGCTCTTCATCCCAGAAAATGGCCTGGAGGGTTAAGCTCTGGACAACTTGGAGGGCGGGTGTGATCTCGCTCAAAAGAATATTGGCCAGTTGCGCGGGTGGCCAGTTAAAGGGATCCCTGTTGGGAACCAGAACCTGAGTCTCTTCCGGTTCCTGGGGAGGGAGAGAAAAGATCGCGACTTCCCCGTTTGCCAGACCAGTATGACCGACCAGGGAGAAGAGCAGCAAAAGACAAATGGGTACAAGTCGTTGTCTAGCTGTCATGCTTAAGCTCCAATCGGCCAATTGATATCTTAAATTCAACTTCAACTGGTTTTTTTATATCCGTTGCGGGAATGGCGGCTAGGGAGACTTGATCCAAAAAACCTACCTCTGGTCGGGATTCCAGAAAACGCAGGTATTGAAAAACCTGCTGAAAGTCTCCGGTTCCCTCCAATGCCATGGGATAGATGGAAAATCCGTTCTTATTCCTCGGTTCCAGCTGGGTGGTTTTCAAGAGATTCTGCTCAATATTAACCGGAGCTGAATCCATCTGAGTAAAGATCAGGCGATTGAATTTATCATTATCCCCCAGGCCTGCCCAATGCTCCTTGATGAACCTTTCCTTGAGAGTCAGAATCTCAAGCTCATGCTGATCCTTCTTCATCTGTTGCTGAAGCGCGCTCAGTCGGCTGGTCAGCCTTGCAACCTCCTGACTGTTTTTTGCCACATTGTGCTCAACCAGACGGCTTGCAAGTTCTGCATTTTTTTCAGCCCGGGGGGCAACAACGGCCTTGTTAATCCCATAGGCGACAAAAATACAAATGGCACAGGTTAAGATTAACTGGCGGAACTGCAGCAATGCCTCAGGCTCAGACCGCAGGAGCACATAGGTGGATTTCCAGGATCGGAGGATATTTTTAAAAGATTTCTCAGCCATTGTTTCTCAACTTAGCTCCAGGACAATTGAGAACTGAATTTTTTCAATTTCCTGAGCATTATCTCTATCTGTAACGGCCAGTGAAACTTTGGTAGACAAGGGATCATCCTGCAGTTTTTTTACGAGGAGGACCAAGTCGTTATAATCAAGGGCGGTCCCGGTGAGTAAACCGGTACGCCCGGAAAAACTAATGGTCTTACAGCGAATGGTTGGCGGTAGCACATCGGCAATGAGGAAGAGGGGGTGGCTGAATGTACGTTTTTCCCCCTCGATCTTGAGGAGTTTCGCCACGGCTTCTCTTTTGCGTTGCAGCTGCTCTTTACGACTGACGGTCTTGGACTCAAGAGAGGCCACGAGACTTGCAATTGTTGCCTTCTGCTGTTGAACCTCTTCACTTTTCTTGACCTCCGCCTGTATCTCCTGCATATTCCTGTCCAGGAGATACATACGTCCTGCCAAAAAGAGTCCCAGAACCATGGTCATAATGACAAAAGCCACTGGGATTAACCCCTTAATCGTTTCAGACAGGGGCGTTTTAGGTATGAGATTGACTCTTGATATCATATTCTTCTATTTGGAGAATTACCCTTTAGGAAAGTGCCCCGACTCCTAAAGCGAAACATACATCGCTCTGTTGAGGTTCTTCCATCTCTTCTGTTAATGATGCAACCTGTATCTCCAGTGCATCACTAAGGATGGGTTGTATCTCATTGAACAACTCCGGACCGCAACCGATGAAAACCTTGCGAATGGCATCACCCTTAATCATTGAATTGTAATAATCCCGGGTTCGCATTAACTCCAGCCGGATCTGATTAAAATATTCCTGCCACGGGTTTTCAGGTTGGCTTTCCTGTTCGCCCTCATCCTCTGTTTGAGCCATTGCCAAAGGAGATTCACCGTCCTGTTTCGTGGAAATCAAAAAATCTGCCAGGATATCATCCGCGGGAGGGGCATCCGGAAAGATATCGACTCGCGCAGGTTGTGACTCCCCGGAAGCCACGTCACCAGCAATCCCTTGTTTATCACCCAGAGGGGATTTATCCTCCGTAGAGGATGAATCCTGCCCCGGGACAGGAAAAGGCTCATCCGGCTGGTGCAGAATAATGGGCCGGATCACGGCAAATTTTTCCTGTGCATACACGCCGACCGAAATAGACTTATTCCACACAATCACCACAATACTCACATCTTCAGGGGCAATACGGCGACTTTGCTCCAGAAAAATGGCGGCTGAATAGATATCAGGCTCGAGAGTCTTACAGGTTAATTTATATTTTTGTAGCTCCTGACATAGTCGCATCTGGGCAGCACGGGGGAAAAGAATCACTGAAATAGCCAGCCTGCTTTTCCCGTATTTGGTTATTTGCCAGTCATAGATAAAATCATCTATCGAGCCAGCAAGGGATTTGCTGAGATGAAAAGGAATGACCTTGCCCACGGCCTCGTCAGGAATTGTATTGATGGAGAGATTAACAATTTCAAATTGGTGCAAAGACAGGGAGATACAAACCTCCCCTTGACTCATGCGTCTATTGGCCAACAAACGGCTCACCGCACCTTCTGCATCAATGCCCTCTTGGACGCTGGATATGACATCCAGGAATTCTGGGTTGATGGAGCCAGCTACCCTCTGCTCAGCAAAGAGGGTTTTATGCATTGAACCCACTAAGGCGTATGTCTTCTTCCCCTTCCCCCTCCAACTCATTGGCCGCCTCCTGTTGCGAGATCTTCTCCAAACTCCATGCTTTCCGCTTCAGAGAATTGAGCTTTGGAGAGGGTGTCCTGCAATGCCTTATTCTCAGGGTCGAGGCTATAGGCCTTTTGCAGATATCGTCTGGCTGGAGAGGTGAGGTTCAGGCTCAGGAGTGCGGTGCCTTGGTTGACATAGGGCTCGATCATGTCAGGGGAGGCGGCGGTTGCCTTTTCAAAGGAATAAATAGCCTCCCAGTATTGCCCCTTCCGGGCCTGGCTTACTCCCAAATTATTATAAAATTCTGCCTGAGAGACAGAGGTGTTATCAACCGGTGGCTGTAACAGCTTAACGCCAATATCTTTAAGTTGCGGAACTATTGCCGCAGATTGAGGCATAACCACAGCCTTTTTGATCTGGAGATAGTTATACCCCGCAAAAACGCCAGCAACGACCAGTGCGCCAAGGAGCAAGGGCTTCAGCATCTTCTTTGAAGAGTGGGGCGTCCTTACCGGTTCACGAAAAGGCGGGAGCTGTTCTTCCTGATGTTGAATTTCTTCAAGAGTATCAAATAACTTACTCAAGCTATTTCTCCTTGTCTTTTCTGCACCGCTATTGTGTTTAGATGGACTGACATAATGATCTGTATTTAAAAATCCGCAGGCGCGTTGCCGCTGCCATCAATATTATCCGTAAATTTACGATCATCATTGATGTAGAAAATGGCATCTATAAGGATGCCGTTGGCGGTTCTCTCATCGCCGGGATAATAGGCCCAGCCAGACTCCTCGGAAGCAATCCGCTCAGAGCTTGTGGCCTCATTCATGGTTCGGCTGGAAACACCAGCAGGTTGCGCTGCCATACGTGCTGCCATATCAGGCAAATTCACCACGGGTAACGCTTCATTCACCACCGTTGAACTGCCATGCCCCCGAACAAAGGGCAGGTTGCGGATAGAATCTGGTCGGGTGGAGAGAAATAATTCATTACGCTGAACTTCCGCCAGGGTGGGCCAGTCCGGGTTATCACCAGTGGCGCCGGTATTGATCCCTGAGACCAGAATCTTGGCATGGGCAAGCTCAAGACCGCCGCGAATGGCACTCAGTTTTCCTTTGGTGGCCGCAATCTTGGCCTCCTTCTGGATATTGAGATAATGCGGGATAGCCATGGAGGACAGCAGCCCCAAAAGGATAATGACAATAACCATCTCAATTAAGGTGAAGCCTTTCTGGTTGGCTAATGGCCCAAGGACTTTCTTCATAATTCTCCCCTTTACAATATGTGGTCGAGACTGAAAAACACATCTAATGGCTGGCACATCCGCCCAACAAGTTATCAGTTGCCAGTTTACCGTTTACAGTTCGTGGCTGTTGACGTTATCTGATTCGTTTTACCTTGAACCGTAAACCGTTAACTTAACGCTGAAACTCTGTCAAAACAAATCATGCTCATATCGTTGGCTGAAGTTCGATAATAATCATAAGTTATATAGTATATATGTCTTAAAAGGTCGACAAATTCCACACTTCTACAACAGATAACAAGTACCAAAACACACGTTAATGTATTTTTCTCGGCATGGCACTTTTTTTATCCATTTTTCCTGACATAATAAGCTGTTGCGCTATTTTTATCAGATAAGAGCTGAGGGACTATTAGAGATCAGACTATGGAAGGGTGAGGGTGTAATGCACCTCCACCTCTCTGGCGACAGAACCCTGGCTGGCCAGGGCCCGCAGGGTGCCGGTGGGTTTAGAGATGGGAGTAGTAACAATTGGCGTCTGCTCAATGGCAAATCCCTGGATAGAGATAGAGGGATTGGTGACAGCCAGACCGCTGTTATCCTCCTGGAGGAGTCTCAAGTTAATAGCCGACTCCGCTGAGTACAGCGCCTGCCCCCAGAGATAATCTTCCGCTGAAGAAACCGAATGGGTCGTCACGTAACGGGAGAGAAGCAGGCCGAACATGCCCACCACCGTAATGATGAAAATGGCGGTAATCAACCCGATCCCCTGGCTGTTCTGTATGGGCTGAAGGAGTTTACGGAACATTGCGCACCTGCACCTCTTTGCTGAACGGCAGGGATATGGTGCTGCCGGGATTGTTGATGGTGAAATTGATGATCACCACCGCGTTTCTGGAGGTGACGCCAGCCTCATACCGGAAATAGGGAATAATGCTATCTGTCTGGCTGATATTGGACGCCAAGGGTTGAGGATTACCAAAAACACCGAGAACAATAATCGCCCCGGAAGTATCAAGAGGAGCGGTCCGGCGTTCAAGAACTCCATCACTGACTCGAAACTGGACGGCGGTATCCTCACTGACATAATAGCGCCGGTTCGGGGAATGACCGGCAGCGGGAACATTGGGGGCGAGCGTCATCGAATTCCCTGCGGATGGTGGTATGACCTTATATAGTTTGTTGGTGGTGCCATTATCAAAATCAGCCCAGGAGGTATTATAGATGGACAAGATACTGCCATTGCTGGGAATCGCCGTGGGATCCGTAATCACATCGGTCGACATTACCTCCTCATATTGGCCGAAAACACCCTGCTGGGCATCCGTGTCTATCTTACCGAAGGAAATAGCATCACCCGGAACGACAATGGTCTGAACGTCAATGGCATTAGGGATGGCATGGTGGATCTCTTTTTCCATGCGGACCATGGCAAGCTTGCCCTCCTCATACAGCACCGCCAGATCACTGGCCATGCGCACGCTCCTGAAGGACTGGAGAATGAGCTCCCCGCCAAAGGCCCCCATGATGCCGAGGAGGAGGATAACCGTGACCAGTTCAATGAGGGTGAAACCCTCCTGAAAACCGGAGGCTATGTGGGAATGAGAGTTACGCATAATCAGAAGTTGCAGGCCAGGGCGACAAAGTCAAGACTCTCGCCGGTGGGGGTGGTCACCGTCACCACGATTCTCTTGGTGTCAGTAGTCGCAGCTGCACTGGCGACAGGGTCTGTTGTCGTAATGGGCGAGGCATTGGAGTCAATATAAGTCACAGCAACGGTCCGGCTGAAACCGGGAAGCGTGACCGCATTGATGCCCGTCTGATCCGTAAACGTATTCGTTTCAGTAATAAAGTCATCATAATCATCCACATCATCGAAAATTGCTCTGGTCTCCCCTTCAGCAGAGATGGCTGAGGCTCTATTACTGACAGGCGTACAATCTGACGGCCAGTTTCCTGCAGTCCCCCTGTAATTCTCACGAGTTTCAGTGGTAGTACAGATCGGCGCCCCGCCCAGAGGCGTATTTTCATCCCACCGTTTACTTAAAATCTCATCCATGAGCCCCTGCCCCAGGGAAACCGCCTGCTGGCGCTGGACCGGGGTCGTCACCGTGAGCATCGCCTGGACAATGGGTATAATAATCATGGCGGAAAAACTCAGGAGAAGAATCGTCATGATGATCTCAATCAGAGTAAAGCCGGACTGTTGTTTAATCAGGGACATGACCCCTCCTGAACATAGCCCGTCTCCGGACTCACCTGCAGCTCAAAACAATCCGCGCCTTGACAGATTGTGATATGGCTACAGGCCGGCAACTCATTATCGCCATCATCAAAGGGCTGACCAAGACCGTTGAACCAGATACTGTCGCCGCTAATATTGGTGGTGATGTCAATATTACGATCCAGGAGCTGACGGTTACAATAATCAGCAACAGTACAGGGTTGCCCCCGCTGCAGCACCGAATATTCATTGGCCGCGGTATTTATACTAATTCCCCAGGCCGAACCGAGATCGGTAAATTGGCGGGTCATGGCATGGTGCTGGGCATAGCGAATGGCCATGGTCATCTCCATGTGGGCGGCATCCAGATCAAACCCCTTCGGCCATTTCGCAACAGCGGTCACCGCAAGAATGCCGAGAAGGAGGATGATAGAAATCAGCTCAATGAGGGTAAAACCCTTTTCCCTTGTCATAGTAGACTCTCTCGCCAGTTAAGGGATATGTTCAGCAGGAGGGCAAGGATTGAGTTCAACCTGTGGGTATGTGGAGTCATTATTACTGAGGGGAGTAAATTTACTTAAGTTTTATTATGTTAAAGACAGTTTGCAGAGAAAGTCAATCAATTTACCCCTTCCCTGACTCATTCAAGAATGGAAAATTTGATTCCCAAAAAAAACTATTTGGTTTAGTTTATAAATAGTTATGTGAATTTATTCTCATAATTAAAGCTGCAACCAGTCAACCACCTGCACCTGACTCATCAAGAAAACCTAAGGAAAGAAAGCAGGAGTTCCCATGCCAGACAATGAACAACTCAGTGCAAGCCTTGAAGATTATCTCGAGACCATTGCCCACATCGTCGAAGAAAAAAAGGTGGCACGGGCCAAGGAAATTGCGGCCAACCTGAATGTCTCCAGGTCTTCCGTAACCGAGGCGTTGCGCTCCCTGGCCAAGAAAGGCCTGATTCATTACGCCCCATACGAGGTCATCACCATGACAGCACAAGGTGAAATTGTCAGTGCTGATATTATTCTGCGCCATCAGGCGTTGCAGGATTTCTTCATTAAGGTTCTGGCCGTGGACCCGCAGATAGCGGATGAAGGGGCCTGCAAGGTTGAACATGCCGCCCCCCGTGAGATAATTGACCGCATGATCAACTTTGTTAA
>JAQIBE010000165.1 GCA_027859235.1 Desulfobulbaceae bacterium | reverse complement strand
GCGACACCCTGCGCACCATCCATACGGATGTCTTTGATAATCAGCTGAAGGCGTATAAGGATATTATTATTATCAGTGACGGCGGTGACCATGACTCATTCCCGGTGAATGCCGCCGAGTCCCTCGGGGATGAGGGCATTCGTCTCATTGTGATCGGTCTTGGCGACAAGCACACCGGCCAACCCATCCCCCTTGCAGGTAAAGACAACTATCTCGAATACGAAGGAAAACGGGTATTGACCCGGCTTGACAGCGACTCATTACAGAGCATCGGTCTTGCCACCCCGGGCGGAATCTATCTGGAGGTGGGCACGGGTTCGGTTGACCTTGGCGAGGTGTATATGGATCTCATTCGCAGTCAAGCCAAGCGCGAGTTTGGCGAAGAGACCATTAATACGTATCAGGAGCTCTACGGCTGGTTTCTGGCCTGCGGCATCCTTTTTATCACCATGGATCTGCTGGCAGAGATAGTATGGCGGAGGCAACATGGTTAAGCACTCAACAGGGACATTCATGCACTACTGCGTGCTCGCCCTTCTCCTCCTTCTACCAATACAGGTCCACAGCGGGGAAGAGACAGAAACCCCGCAGGAACAGTACGAACAGGAGGTTCTGCATCTTGCCGGAGAGCTTGCCAAAGATCCGCAAGACCCGACCCTCCTCTACAACTATGGAACCGGCCTGTATAAGGCAGGGAAATATAAACAGGCGGCAGAAACATTCACCAAGTCCAGTCAGGTTGAACAAGACAGGCTGAAGCGGGCTGAAGCCAAATACAATCAGGGCCGTTCCCTCTTCGCCCAGGCCGAACAAACCCAGGAAATTAATGCCAAGAAACCCCTCCTGCAACAGGCAGGAGGGGCCTTCCAGCAAGCGCTAGAGGATAACCCCAGACTCAGCCATGCCCGCCGTGGTTTCAAGGAGTATCGTCAGGCGTTCAAGAAGATTGAGCAAGAGCAACAACAACAGCAGAAATCCGAAAAAAATCAGGACGGTCAGGACGGTCAGGACGGTCAGGACGGTCAGGAAAATATACAGGAGCAACTGGATCAGGCAAGCAAAAGTCAGCAGGAGATGAACAAAAAAAATGGGTCAACCCCGGGGGAATCGGCATCACAAGGGGACATGAATAAGATGGCTGATGAGCAGGAAGCCTTGCGCAAGCAGCTGGAAGCGTTACAGAAAAAGCTGGCAGAGGACGAGGAAAACGCCAAGCAGGAAGAGTCGTTACAAAAGGTTATCGGTGCCCAGAAAAAGGCCGAAGAATCGCTGCGCAAGGGCCAAGCGGCTGAGGCCGGGAAACACCAGAACGAGGCGGAAGAAGAGCTGCGGCAAACACTCCAGGACGACTCAGAGACAGGGGAGGATTCTGCGCCGCAGGAAACCGCTGAACCCGAAGCGCCAGGAGAGAAAGCGGTGGAAGCGGCAACGCCAGGAGCGAACGCGCCGACCCTGGCCGATGAAATTTTAGAAAACGAACGACTGCTCCTTGAAGTACGCCGCCGACAGATGCGGAAATCCCGCCCCCATCAGGGGAAAGTTTGGTAATGGCAGGACAACACTCAAAATGCAGACAAACACCATGAAACATACACAGATCACAATCCTGACAACATTTCTATGGCTCACCCTCTTCTCCTTAGCCACAGCAGGAGATATTCAGGTAACTGCCCGGCTGAACCAGCAGGAGATATACCTCGGCCAGCCATTTGCACTGACCATCATCGTTGAGAATGCTGATGATGTCATCCAGCCCGACCTGTCCAAGCTTAGCGGTTTTCAGACCAAGTTTCTGGGACAGAGTCAGAACTCCAGCACGCAGATCTTCAACGGGCACAGAGAATCCACCAAGACCACGGAGTTAAACTATCAGTTCACCGCCCAGAGGAGCGTCACCACAATCCCTGCCATAACTGTTATAGCGGACAATAAGGAATTTCAGACAAGACCCATCCCCGTTACCCTCAAGCAACCCGAGGAAAACGATCACTTCAAACTGGAGGTCAGGTTATCAAAACCCATTGCCTATGTGGGTGAGCCCTTACTCATGACCACCACCTGGCTCATTGGCCAAAAGGCACGGGGGGGTGGCTTTAATCTGCCCGTCATGAGCGATAACCGTTTCAAAACCAGTGTCCGCAACGACCTCCTGCCCCGTGACCAGAAGCAGCTCATCCGGATTGAACTTGCCGGTGAGGTCATCCTCGCCAAACAGCATCAGAAACGAGTTGGCAATCAGGATTTCACAGCCATTACCTTTTTCCACACCTTGATCCCCCAAACAACAGGGGAACTCACCCTACCCCAGGGAACGATTGCCATGGATGCCCTGTCAGGCTATCAGACAGCCGGTGGTGGCAGAAATCGTGATCCGTTTGCTAGCTGGGGCAGCAGACAGCGAGAGATATACAACACCATTGTCGTTCCGGCCAATCCGGTCTCCCTTACGGTTCGCCCCCTACCCCAGCATGACGTCCCGCCATCTTTCAACGGCCTGGTGGGACAGTATTCCATCAAGGCCAGCGCCGAACCCTTGACTGTTAATGTTGGCGACCCCATTACCCTGCAGCTTGAGATTGGCGGGGAGGCTGCCAACAGCGTCACCATGCCAAACCTCACCTTTGACCGTTTCAAGATCAGTAATGACCCGGTCAAACAGAGCGCAACAGACGATGCCATCACCTTTACCACCACCATCCGGGCCCGGAATGAAGAGGTGACCGAGATACCGGGGATCCCCCTCTCATTTTTCAATGTGGAATCAGGTCAATACGAAACCGTGCACACCACCCCCATCCCCATCACGGTTCGCGCCACCCGCATCATTACCGCAGATGACGCCC
>JAQIBE010000150.1 GCA_027859235.1 Desulfobulbaceae bacterium | reverse complement strand
CGTGCAAGTTTACGGTTTACGGTTGCCAGTTTACGGTTCAAGGTAAAACGAATCAGATAACGTCAACATCCACGAACTGTAAACGGTAAACTGGCAACTTATTGGAATAACATAATATTGTTTGGCACTCTCTACGTTAGCCTGAAGAGGCTAATTTTTTTTAGAGTTCTACCCATGACAAATCATATAAAAAATCTTCCTATTGATAAACTTGTAGCAGGCGGTTATGGCCTTGGCCGAACAGCTGCAGGCAAGGTGGTTCTGGTTCACGGTGTTATTCCCGGTGAATCGGTTGATGTGCAGGTTTTTAGGTCTAAAAAATCCTATGATCTGGGCTTTGTCACCGCTGTGGTTCAGCCCTCGCCGCAACGGATCCAACCTCTATGTCCTCTGTTTGGTCAATGCGGTGGTTGTACCTTGCAGCA
Organism: Desulfobulbaceae bacterium; assembly: GCA_027859235.1. GTDB lineage: Bacteria > Desulfobacterota > Desulfobulbia > Desulfobulbales > SURF-16 > JAJRUT01. The sequence goes on along the minus strand of JAQIBE010000150.1, from coordinate 17,037 downwards.
TCTTGCCTATGAGGACCAGGTTCAGTATAAAGAACAAGTTTTCAGTGAAGACTGGAAACGTTTCTTCAAACAACCCTTACCGCATCCAGACCTGCACTTTCTTAGAGCGGAGGACCCCTTCGGCTACCGTCAGCGTATTCGTCTGCATATTGTTGATGGCAATCCCTGTTTCTATCGACACCATTCGCAGAAACCTATTGCTGTTTCTGCATGTTTACTTGCCAAACCACCCATTAATGACTGTTTGCAGCGCCTTGATTCATTAGCGGTCTATCAAGAGTTGAAATATCATATTGATGAGCTGGTACTCCATCATAATCCTGAAAATGATTGCTGTGTTCTGGAGCTGTATTTTACCCGCAGACTTCGTCCCACAGACCGCAAATATCTTCGCCAGCTCGTAAACGTTGATATGATCCAATCGGTCCGGGCATATGGTGAAGCAGGGGAGTTAATCTGTACAGAGGGAGATGAGCTGAATATTCATTTCTCCATGGGTGCAGCTCAGTCTGCATCTTCATTTTTCATGGTCCCAGGGGATTTTTGCCAAGTCAATATGGCGCAAAATCAGACTATGCTTGATTTCATTATGAGTCATATTGATCATGACCAATCCGCTCAAATTCTTGATCTCTTTTGTGGTCTGGGTAATTTTTCAATTCCCCTGGCGCGGCTAGGGCATAAGGTTACAGGTGTTGATCTTAAGCGTTCAGCTATTCGCAGTGCTGAAAACAATAATGAATTAAATAAGACCGATGCAACCTTTATACGTATGTCAGCACAGGATGGGGTGCAGGCGCAGATCCGTCAAGCCAGGGTGTATGATATTGTTATTCTCGATCCGCCCCGGGCAGGTTTTAAGGAAGGTGCAGGGGATTTGGCTGAACTCAAGGCCAGACAGATATTCTACATCGCCTGTGACCAGCAAACGCAACTGCGTGATCTGCAACAGCTTATTGCCAGTGGCTACGCTGTTAAGGAGGTGTGTCTCGTTGATATGTTTCCCCAGACCCACCATTTGGAATCGGTGGTTATGCTTGAGTTAGACGGGTGATACGCTCATTGATCTCGCTGTGAAGAAGGTGAAAACTCCTGTGCTAGTTTGTCAAAAAGTTCATCCCTGTTGTTTAGTTCTTGATTCAGAATAAGCACAATGGCCTCGGCATCTTTATCCTTCCCGAGAAAACCGGCATAGGAATAAACCCCTGTCATGGTTCCTGATTTAAGGGGAAACGTCTCTTTCTTGAGGGGAAGCATATGGATATAGGGCCTAAACTCCTGCAGAATTGCAATCATCGTGGCACAGTTGAGCCTGTTTTCGGTGGATAGTCCGGCCCCATCCATAATCTTAATGTCACCTTGAATTAGATTCTTTGAGCTAAGAAAAAACTCCATAGCCTTTGCTGCCTTTGCCCATGTGGCAGGATAGCCATATGTTTTAATCCCGCAGTTGAGATAGATCTGATTCGCCATATAATTATTGGAATAGAGCAGCATGAGCGGAATAATATCTGCAAGTTTCGGGGAATAATGGATGTAAAATAATACTGCTGAAGGTGGCGTTTCAGCCGGTGCTATTTGACCGGTTACCTGTATTTCTCTTTGCTCGAATCCGGCTTTAAAGAGTTGCCCGGCATAATTTACAAGGTCAATTGGTTCCAGTCCAAGATTGACTCGATGGGCACCGGGTTCAAGCCCCTGACCGATTTTCTCCATAAGTTCCAGGGTCGGCGTTTGCGGTTCACCTGAGACAATTTCACTATCACTTCCTACCCATAACTGCATGGTGTTAAAGTTGACCCCTGTGGCGGACAATGCCGTGTCATAGGGTTGTTTACTGATGGTACTGTTAACGGTTTGCTGGCTGAGGTTGTATCTTGAGTTGTCGATGTAGATGTTGCGTAACTGCTTAATGCCGCGTTGCTGTAAGGCTGTGATGATGGGGTCGATATCTTCTGAAATAAGAAGGGGATTACCTGTGCCGACAATGTAGAGATCTAGGTCTGGGGTAATATGGAAATAGGTTGGAAATCGATAGTCTGGTCCCAAGGTTTCCAGTCCCTGAAGGGCTGTTGCTAGTTTAAAGATTGAGGCAGGAGTGAACGTGGTTTCGGGTTGATACGCTGCCCGGATTTTGCCAGACAGGTCAGCGATCATATAGCCGCCATTTTTGATGAGCGGCTCCTCCGGTGCTGCGTGACTTGAGGTATATTCTGCTGCATGTTTTACCGGTGCAACAGCAACTTCAACCACTTCCTCTCTATTCATTTTCGACTTATGCTGTAAATAAATAGTCGAGGTGACGAAGCTGAACAGGCTTACGAGGAAGATAGTCAAGAAACGGTGGGCAGTGGTTTTGCAAAATGGCATCATAGTCATAGAATGTAAAAAGGCGCTGCTTCATCAAGAAGCAACGCCTTCTGTATTGAGATCCACTTTAACTAAAAAAAACTTAGATAACAGGCAGGTTCTTGGTTGCTTCAGCAATATCCTCTTCAGGGAATTCATAATTTTGCAGTTCACCTGAATAGAATTTATCGTAACTGGAGAGATCAAGCATACCATGGCCAGAGAAATTAAACAGAATGGTTTTGGGATCATTCAAGTCTCTGGTGGCCTCTATGATTGCACCGCGAATGGCGTGGCAGGTCTCAGGGGCAGGGATGATCCCTTCCGTTTGGGCAAACAGGCGACCCGCTTCAAAACATTCAAGTTGGTGAACGGATGACGGGGTCACGAGGTTTTCACGTACGAGAGCCGATAAGATGGGGGACATGCCATGGTAACGAAGACCGCCAGCGTGAATTCCCGGTGGAATAAAGTCATGACCCAGGGTGTACATATAGAGCAGAGGGGTAAGTTGGGCAACATCGCCAAAATCATAGGCATATTTGCCCTTGGTTAAGGTCGGACAGGATGCAGGCTCAATCCCGACAAACTCAATTTTTTTCCCTTCTAACTTATCTCTGAGGAATGGTACCATGATGCCTGCGGCATTTGAACCGCCGCCGCAGCAGCCAACAATCACATCAGGGTATTCGCCGATTTTCTCAAACTGTGCCTTGGCCTCAAGGCCTATGATGGTTTGATGATGAATAACATGATTGAGTACGGAACCAAGGGCGTATTTAGTATCTTCACGGCTCCCGGCATCCTCAAGGGCCTCACTGATGGCAATACCCAGGGAGCCAGCTGTGTCGGGGTGACTCTTCAGGATTTGTCTGCCAAATTCTGTTTCATTTGAAGGGCTTGCGATAATTTCAGCACCATAGGTGTTCATCATTGATTTACGATATGGCTTTTGATCATAGGACACACGAACCATATACACCTTACACTCTAAGTCAAACTTATGGCAGGCAAAGGACAATGCCGAACCCCATTGCCCGGCTCCGGTTTCAGTGGCAAGACGCTTAACCCCTTCACGCTTGTTATAATAGGCTTGAGCAACGGCAGAGTTTGTCTTATGGCTGCCTGAAGGGGATACCCCTTCATGTTTAAAGTATATCTTTGCCTTGGTACCCAGGGCCTTTTCCAGATTGTCGGCACGAATCAGTGGGGAAGGGCGCCAGATATGCAGTACCTCCTGCACTTCCTTTGGAATATCAATCCAGCTCTGATCACTCATCTCCTGCTCAAGCAGTCCCATTGGAAAAACTGCAGCAAGTTTCTCAGGCCCCATTGGCTCTTTGGTCTCAGGGTCTAAGGGTGGTTTTACGCCATTGGGAATATCAGGGATACAATTATACCATTGGGTTGGCATTTCACTTTCTTCAAGTTGTATTTTTTTCATTCTTTCTCTCCGTCAGCACATATTTTCCATAGTTTAATTTCACGGTAGAACTACCATCTCTGGGGCCCTTGACGTGAAAGGTGGTACGGAATCAGTCTTTGAGTCTTTAATTATTAGATTTAAAAAAAAAGTATGCAAAAATACCCTGAATTATTGTTTATGTCAAAGGGCGATCAACGAACCTGAAGCCTAAATTGGGCAAGACGTATAAGCTTAATCCTGCGTTGACAAAGAGACCCCGCTGATTTATGTTTGCATGTTCAAATATGAGGGTTGATTTTATTCTGAGGGGATTTTTTATGTTGTCTATTCTGCAGGAAAGCTTAGCTGGATCGATTAAGGCCAAAGAGGATTTTTTCGGCCAATCTGCTGATCTTCTCCTGGATACCGTGGAAAGGGTCATGCGTTGTTTTGAAAACGGCGGCAAATTAATGCTCTGTGGAAATGGCGGCAGTGCAGCAGATGCCCAGCACCTGGCTGCAGAATTTGTAAATCGTTTCTTGATTGATCGAATTCCCCTTCCAGCTCTGGCCTTAACCACTGACACCTCCATTCTCACCAGTGTTGGTAATGACTTCTCCTACAACGATATTTTTGCCAAACAGGTTCAGGCATTGGGTAAACCAGAAGATATCCTGCTTGGCATATCCACATCCGGCAATTCCGGCAATGTGATCAACGCCCTTGATGCTGCTAAAGAGATTGGCATGACAACGGTTGGTCTCACAGGAGGGGAAGGGGGAAAGATGGCATCCATGGTGGACATCCTGCTGAATGTACCGACAACTCATACCCCCCATATTCAAGAATGTCATATCTGGGTAGAACATATGTTATGTCAACTCATCGATGAAAGAATGTTCGGGAGTCTCCAGTGAGCTACCCTGATCCTTTAGATTTCGCAAATTTATCCACCTACTCAGTACATGACCGCTTTTCAAAGGTGACGGTTGACCATTTTGCCAGGCCCGTAAAGGTTGGTTGTTCTCTTTTAGACTTTATTCAGTCTCTTCCCCAGCAATTTATGGGGGTTGATTTTCCTGAATTTATTGAACGATTGAGCCAGAGTCATAAGGGTAAATATCCCATTTATATTGGTATGGGGGCCCATGTTATCAAGGTCGGGATGAATCCCATTCTGATTGACCTCATGGCCCAGGGACTCATTCAGGGTATTGCCCTTAATGGTGCCGGGATTATCCATGACAGTGAAATCGCCATGGTGGGCCGTACCTCTGAAGATGTTGGCCAGGTTCTTGGTGATGGAGCCTTTGGTGCTGCCAAGGAAACAGGCGAGGTCGTGAATAATGGTATCAATCAAGGTGCAAAGGACGGTCTTGGCTTAGGGCAGGCCATGGGCAGGTATCTTGTGGAGCAGGATTTTCCGTATAATGATGTCAGTCTTCTGGCCATGGCATATAAGCTTGATGTCCCTGTAACGGTTCATGTTGCCGTTGGCACGGATATTGGCCACATTCATCCATCGGCTGATGGCGCTGCGATTGGTGCCACCAGTCATCAGGATTTTAAATTATTTTGTCGTCTCATCAGTAGTCTGGAAAAGGGCGCTTATCTGAATTTAGGCTCAGCCGTTATTCTGCCAGAAGTTTTTCTTAAAGCACTCACTCTTGTTCGTAATTTAGGGTATAAGGTTGGTGACTTCACCACGGCTAATTTTGATTTTATCCGTCATTATAGAACCATGACGAATGTTGTGAACAGGCCAACGGCCACAGGCGGCAAAGGCTATAATTTTATTGGCCACCATGAGCTTATGATTCCTTTGCTGGCAGCAGCGTTAAAGGAACAAATTTGTCAGCCAGATTAATTAATCTTTATTTATAGATAGAAACGTGACTATACCAACAAAAAAAGGCAAAGCATACCTCATCGGGGCAGGTCCAGGTGATCCAGGACTTATCACGGTAAGGGGTAAGGAAATTCTCCAAAAGACGGAAGTTTTAATCTACGACTACCTCGCAGGTGATAGGCTTCTTGATTTTGTTCCTGACGACGCAGAACTTATTTACGCAGGAAAAAAAGGGGGGGTAAAGCATACCCACACCCAAGATGAAATTAACCAGATGCTGGTTGAGCGTGTGCGTGCCGGTAAAATCGTGGTGCGATTGAAGGGTGGAGATCCATTCATCTTTGGCCGGGGCGGCGAGGAACTTGAGGAGCTTGTTAAGGCCGGACTTGACTATGAAGCGGTTCCGGGCGTTACATCGGCATCTGCCGCAGCAACCTTTGCTGGCATACCAATTACCCATCGTAATTGCACCTCATCGGTTGCCTTTATTACAGGTCATGAAAGACCAGACAAGGATGAGACCAGTATAGCCTGGGATAAGATTTCAACAGGCGTCGGGACGCTGGTTTTTTACATGGGTATCAAGAACCTGCCATCCATCACAGCTAATCTCATTAAACACGGCCGTGACCCTAAAACACCGGTGGCTGTCGTTCGTTGGGCATCAATGCCCTATCAACGCTCAGTGGTTGGCACGCTTGAAACGATCGCCGATATTGTCACAAAAGAGGGGATTAAGCCGCCGGCGTTGACCATTGTTGGCGATGTGGTGAATTATCGTCAGAAACTGGATTGGTATGAAGGCCGTCCTCTCTTTGGTAAGAGGATTGTCGTTACAAGAACCCGTGAACAGGCCAGTGAACTCGTTTCTCTGCTGGGTGAAAATGGCGCCTACTGCCTTGAGCATGCCACCATTTCTATTCATCCCCCTGATTCATGGCAGGAAGCAGATGCTGCCATTGATTCACTTGCTGATTTTGATTGGCTTTTATTTACTTCCATTAATGCCATTCACCATTTCTTTAAGAGGTTACAGAAGAAGGGGAAGGATTGCCGTGCCTTGCATGGCGTATCAATCGCAGCCATTGGTAGAGTGACAGCAGATGTTCTGCTTGAATATGGCATCTGTGCAGATTTAATCCCTGAGAGTTTCACCGGGGAGGGTTTAGCCGCAGCCATGGTTCGAGAAGGTGTGGACGGTAAGAAGATTCTTATTCCCCGTGCCTTAAAGGCGAGAAAGGTGCTGGAAGAAACACTCGCTGAGAATGGTGGTAAAGTTATTATTGCCCCGGTGTATCAGAATGTTCCACCGGTCTATGAAGGCACGGTGCTTCGTGAAGAAATTAAGAACGGTGATGTTGATATGGTGACCTTTACCAGTTCCTCAACCGTTACTAATTTTGTGAGCATGCTGAATGTTTCCGGTAATGATGAACTGCAGGCCGTGTTAAAGGATGTTAAAATTGCCGCAATTGGCCCTGTGACGGCTAAAACGGTTCGTAAGTTCGGGTTGAGCGTTGATGTTCAGCCCGAGATCTATACCATAGCGGCCATGGTGGATTCTATTGTCGACTATTTCAAGAAGTAGCTGTTGTTTGCCGGGTATTATTTAAACACAAAAAAGGGGCCGTACTCCATTGGAGTACGGCCCCTTTTTTTATGGACGCTTACTTGAACAGGTTGAAGTTATTCTTCTAATGACTATTCAATGGATGGAAGAACAAAGTCGTCTCTTAAAAATTCTTCCCTGGGAATTTCCTGCTCAATGGTAATGTAGTCGGTCACAGTTGTAGAGATAAGAGCCATTACTCTTCTATTGCGAATTCGTCCCTCTTCTGTCGCATTGTCGGCAATAGGCTCAGCCTCTCCTGCTCCTCGAGTTTTGATACGTTGTGCCGGGATTGCAAAGCTATTAACCAGATTGTTCTTTACTGCTTCGGCACGTTTATTGGAAAGAATCATGTTGTACTCATCACTGCCAAGGCTGCAGGTGTATCCCTCAAGAAGTACCTCTGTCTCAGGATATTGCAGCATGAAGTCAGCTACATTTTGAATATCCGTTGCAAACTCATCCTTGACAATCGCCTTATCAAGGTCGAATTCGACATGAAGTTCGATGGTTACAGTTTTATCGTATGGGAGTTGCCGCTCAAGAATAATTAGGTCATCACTTCTTTCTGCTACATCAATGATTGGTGCAGGTTCGTAGGGGGCCTCAATAATTTCAATTGCCACCGGTTCTTCCACAACAGGAGTTACGGGTTGGGCAACCATGTATGTCTTTTTCTTGGCAAAGAAAATTGTTTCAACAAAATTAGTCATTTCTGCAGGTGTATCTACATCACTATAGGTTGAAAAAATGCCACAGCCGCCAATGCGGGCAAATTGTTGCATTTTTTCTGCAGATTTGGGGGTGTTGCCGATATGAATGGGGTAAAAACAAATGGAGCCACCAAAGGCCTTCTTAAGATAGGCAGCTTCTGCCATGGCAGACTTGGAAAAACGATCAGCCCGACTAATGAGAACAACCGCATGGGTGTAATCAATCTTTTTCAGATCATTCATGGCTGATAAAAAGGTTAACTCAAGTGGATCATTGTCACTGATGGGATGGGTTTTTGTGGCAATAATGGGCGTGTAGTCGTTGTCATAAGTATCGTAGAGGCCGAAAATAGTTGAGAAGTCTTCTTGAAAGCTATCGGCTGTCGGTCCGAAAACTCGGAGCATTCTCCTGTGGGGAATATTGGGGATAGTGGCGCCAATATTTTGAATTAAGGCCTTGCCTATTTGTACTTGCGGGGTTTCTCTACCGAGCCAGCCCTGTTTGCCTGTACCGTCCAAAATAATCATCAGATTATCCGTCTTTTGGAGATAACCGCCACTCTTGATCCGGGTCGTTAACTCATCTGAATTGTATCCTGAGGAAAATGCTGTGGCTGGTAGCCCGCAAACAAGGGATGCTGCAAGTACAAACAATACAGGTTTCACAATTGTAAGAAATCGTGATTTCATACGCTTACCTCTTCCTTTCTAGGGTTTCTGCAAATGAGTTTAAGGATTATATGAATTGACCAAGCCCCATTTATGCCAAACTATGTCGGCTATTGTAGTATAAATAACCAAAACATCAAAACTTTTATGCACTTAGAGCTCGTTAAACTAAGGGTTTCAGAACTTCACCTTCAAGATAGTGAGTTTATTTGAATCCCATGGAGATATCACATGCCTTTGCTGAATGGGTTAAGGCGCCGATGGAAATGATGTCTACTCCTGTGCTGGCAATAGTACGAATAGTTTCAAGGCAAACGCCTCCGGAGGCCTCCACCAGAGATTTGCCTCCAATGAGTTGCACGGCTTGAGTCATCATTTCAATGGTCATATTATCCAGCATGATAATGTCAACCTCAGCGTCAATACATTCCTGAACTTCTCTAAGGTTCTCAGCTTCAACCTCAATGCGCAGGGTATGGGGTGCAGCCTTACGAACCTTGCTGACGGCTTGCGCTATGGAACCACAGGCCTTTATGTGATTATCCTTTATAAGGACGCCATCGGAGAGGTTAAAACGATGATTATACCCGCCACCGACTCGTACGGCGTATTTTTCCAGCACCCGCAACCCTGGGGTTGTTTTTCTGGTGTCAACGATTCTCACGGGATAGCCTTTAACCTCCTGCACAAAAAGGTCTGTCAATGTTGCAATGCCGCAAAGACGTTGAACAAGGTTTAAGGCCACTCTTTCTGCTTGTAAAAGGTCTAACACCGGACCATCACACTCAAAGAGAATATCACCTGATTTTACCTTTTTGCCATCCTCTACGCAGGTGTAGGCAAGGTCAGGGATTTTATTCTTGAAAACTAGTGCCGCAATCTCCATCCCAGCACATATGAACGAGTCTTTGGCGATGAAAAAGGCTGAGCCCTGATCGGTAGGAGAAAATATGGCTTGGCTTGTTACATCGCCGGTGCCGATGTCCTCTTGGAGGAATTGGGCAATAGCCTGGCTGAGTGATGAGAAATTCATAAACGTGTTAGCCTTATTTGTACAACAAAAGTTGGATGTTAACGTTTCAAGCAGTTATGACTTGTTTTAGGGGCCGTTAAGAATGTTGCCCAGGTAAGCGTAGACTCCGGGTAAGCCGCAGACTCCGTTGTAGCAATTTCTTTATACCCCCTTCTGCAGCTATGGACATCTAGGAGGCCATGTTATCTTTTCACAACTTTAGCTATCTAGGGACGAAATTTCAAGCATGCTTTTAGGGAGTTCTTTTTTGACCTTAACGCCCAGTTCGACAAATTTCTCAGCTTGACTCAGGAGATTCCCTTGCCCTTGAGATAACCGTCTTATCGCATTATCATATGTCCCGGTTGCTGTGTTCAGTTGTTTGCCAAGTTTATCCATGTCTTCCAGAAAGAGACGAAGTTTGTCATAGACCTTGCTGGCTAGACTTGCAATAGCTTTTGTGTTCTGGTTTTGGCGTTCAAAGCGCCAGATGTTTTCAATGGTGCGTAATGTGGCAAGGAGAGTGGAGGGGGTTACAACCACGATCCTTTTTTCAAAACCGTAGTTGAATAAACTGTCATCTGTTTGAAATGCCGCCATAAATGCAGGTTCAATCGGCATAAACATGAGGACAAAATCGGGTGATTTTAACCCCGGAATGTTGCTGTAATCTTTGTTTGCTAATAGGTTGATATGGGTACGTACTGCAAGTACATGTGCGTCTAATGCCTGTTTTCTTTTTACTGTATCGTCTATTGAGCATGATTTCTCATAAGCAATCAGTGAGACCTTGGAATCAATGACAACATCACGGCCTTCTGGAAGATGGACAATAACATCTGGTTTCAACAGCTTATGGTTGTCATCCCTGTGGCCTGCTTGAGTTTCATATTCAATCCCTTTGCGTAAACCTGAGTGCTCCAGGACTTTCTCAAGGATCATTTCACCCCAATTCCCCTGAATTCTTTTATCCCCCTTTAAGGCATGGGTGAGGTTTCGGGCTTCTTTGTTAAGATCTAAATTTGAGCGGCGTAACGTTTCAAGTTCTTGGCGAAGGGATGCCTGATCTTTGCTTGAGGTGTGATGAATATCATTGATTCGTGTTTGGAATGAGGTGATCTGTTCTTTTAACGGGTCTAAAATGGTTCCAAGTTGTTTTTCCTGATCGGTATTGAATTTCGTGCCTTTTTCCTCAAAAATTTCTTGGGCGACTGTCTTGAAACGGTTTGCCATCTCTTCTTTAGCCTGATTAAGGAGATCAAGTTTTTCCGTTGTAGCGTCACGTTCTTTCTGCAGAAGTGTTGAGAGCTTGGCAATTTCTGCCTGGCGAGTACTGGACAGAGATTGGCTTTGGGAAAATTCATGTTGAAGCCGCCCGAAATCCTCAGCCAGGTCTGCAAAATGCTGTATTTTTTCTTCTAACTGAGCGCATTTACTGGTTTGCACCTTATTATCGTTGCGCAATGAATCAAGGATAAGTTCTTTTTCCTTCAGCCTCTGTTTCGTGTCACTGAGTTGTTTAAGTTTCTCTTCCAGTTCACTGCGGGAGTTTGATAAGGTGATTATTTTCTCACGACTTTCAGTCACTTCTGTTTTATATTGGCCAAGCTCTACAATCTCCTGATTTTTTACGGCGAGATGACGTTTAACATCATTGACCTCTGTTTCAAGTTCAGAATGCAACTGCTTGAGAGCTAAGATCTCAAGGTTTAATTTATCGTTATCTGTCTTGCTTTGGCTGAACTGTTCCTGTGTAATATTGAGTTCATTACTAAGCGTCAGTTGTCTTCTGCCATATCTTTGCTGGGCTGCAAGAATCATGATTGTTCCACCGAGGAGAAGACCTGTAAAGAGGAAGAGGATGTGGACGAGTGTGATTTCCATACTAGTATCTATATGAATGGTGGGAGAAGATGAATGGAGCAGGACGGCTTCTTGTTTCACTTACAATAAAAACTAAAAAGAACAGGTTGTCATCCCATGCAGGAAAAATATTCACGAACGGATCTCCTTTTAGGTAAAAAAGAGGCTGAATGGTTACGTGGGCGAACCGTGACTGTCGCCGGAATTGGTGCTGTGGGGGGCTATGCCCTTGAGGGTTTAGCTCGAGTAGGAATTTCTCATTTTATTCTCATTGATTTTGATAGGATTTCTTATTCAAATATAAATCGGCAAATTCATGCCCTGGAGTCAACTATTGGTATGAGGAAGGTTGATGTTGCCCGGGACCGTGTTCTGGATATTAACCCTGAATGCACCGTGCAGATCTACCCTGAGTTTATATGTAAAGATACGGTTGCTGAACTCTTAGGTCATGCAACAGATATCCTTGTGGACGCGATTGACTCCTTGAGCCCTAAATTATCATTACTGGAAAAGGCCTATAGACTGGAATTGCCCACGGTATCATCAATGGGGGCTGCGCTGCGAACAGATCCCTCAAGAATCCGTGTCGCCGATCTCATGAATACGACCAAATGCCCATTGGCAAAACATCTACGTAAGAAGTTGCGCAGAAGAGATGTGGGTGAGGGGATAACAGCAGTCTATTCTGAAGAGGATGTCATTTATGATTATCAGCAGAATTCAGATATCGGTAACGAATCTGATGATCAAAGGCAATTTCGGGGACGACAGCGTAATACCCTGGGTAGCTTGCCAACCCTCCCCGGGATGTTCGGGCTGGCTGTAGCCAACACCGTAATTTATAAGTTGCTTGAAAAATATTCCCAACCCTGATTTTCAACCGTTATATTGGAAGAGGTAGTATCCCACCAGGAATAGAACTGGCCCATTGGTAATGTAAAAGAAATAGATCAAGGGGTAACGTGGTCCTATTATTTCTTTCAGTCTCTTTCTGTTTACAACTTGGGGAATCCAGAACAGGATGGATATTAAACATCCCACAAGCATGAGTAGTATGCCAACTTTTGTGATAATCATGATCTACTCTCCTTGAGGAATAATGGCCTGTTCTGTTTGATCCCGCGGTTTATTTTTCGGTGTTGTCTTCTCTTCTTCAAATGTCCAGCCAAAAGGAAATGTTACTGTTTCCCATATCCATTTTCCTGTGGCCTGACCCACAGCAGAACTATCCAGAATTGAAACAACCGGATCAGCAGCAGGCCCGGTAATCTTCACCGGTATAGAGATGATTCGCCCCTCTTTGCCTCCGAGAAGGCGGCCAACTATTGGCACCTTCGTGACAAGGCCGCCGACGGTTGAAAATGGAACCACATACAGGATCATATCATACTCCATTGTGTCTAAATCAAAAGAGCCTTGCCCGACAATATCAACCCCATCACCATCAATAGTAAATTGTGATATCTGCAGGATATCATCTTTAATGAAACCACTTAATTCCAACTTGTTGTAATAATAGCCTTTCTGCCAGATGGACCCTGACCATCCTTTAATATTAAGAATTGAAAGAACCTTGCTTATAGCTGCAAACTTATGAATAGTCCCCTGTTCAGATGTTAATGAGAACCGGCCCTGTGTTATCTCTCCGGTATTCGATTGGGCATGGGCCTTAAATTTCATGGGTCCTTCAATTACAGTGCCAGAGTTAAGACATTCCAGAAAATCACGAAGCTCGACAACTTGCTGGTCAGGGGTCTGGGCTGAAACTTCCTTCCGTGTCTCACCTTCACCAAACCAGGTCAAAAAGGCCTCAATCTCGAGTCCACACACCATACTGTCGCTAATTTTTAAGGATGAATAGGTATTGTTAAAGATGTACTGGCCCAGGAGAGGGGTAATGGCGAATTTATATTCATCATCATCCGGTTTTCCCGTTGTATCTTCCCCAAATGGTACGATGAATGTGTCAAAATTAAAATCAATAATGCTGTCCAGGTTGTATTTTGGTTTATAATCAGCGCTCTGTCTGGTGATCCCGAGACGGTCATAGATGAAATAATCTATATTATCTGTAATCTGCTCCACCGTATCCGTATTAATCAATGGTGACTCGATATCAAGTTTAAGCTGACCATTCCAGCCTTCACTCTTGAATTGTCCAGCAGCCGCCAGGGAATGATTATTAACCTCAAGGTTGAATCGGTTGAGGTTTAAAACAGTATCTTGCCCTGTCAGTGAAAAGGTTAAGGTGTGATCTGTATTTCTCTCATTATTAATCAGGAGATGGAGTTCCTTTACATCAAGATTGCCTGAGAAATCAAAGGCCGGGGGGGCATCTGTTACTGGAAAACGGGCCTGGACATGCATTTTCCCTGAAATGGTATTGAAGATGATGAAGGAATCATTCAACAAATCAGTTACAGCCTGTCCTGGTAAGGTTCCAGTTATGAAGAACTCATAGGTGTTGTGAGCTGGTTCACTAACGAAATGAACTTGAGAACTGTTATCACTATGCTGAATAGTGAAGTCACCCGTCAGGACATCCTCCGTCTTGGTCACCTCGAAGTCAAGAGTTGTATCTGTAGCAACAGGTTGAATCCCGCCTTTAACGAGAAGTTCCTTCTCTGTCCATTTAACCTGCAAGTGCTTCATCATGGACGGTGTTTTGAGTTGCAGTTTGGCTGGAAGCAGTTCTTCCTGTATGAGCCAAGCCATTAATGGCGGCTGGAGTTCACCATTAAAAATGAGTTCACCGTACCAATCCATCCAGTCAGCATGGGTTAAATTACCTTGCATCTGGAATGTATTATCAAGGACTGCCCCGGTAGTTTCATGAATTGCAATTGTTGTGTCTGTAACCTTTGCCCGGGCTGAAACAAGGGACATCTTTCCGGGAAGAAGCGGGCTCATGATGGTTACATCTTTGAGCTGTGCATCAAAGTTGTAGGCGTAGTCTTCAGGGGCAAATAGGTTGCCCTTGATTTGACCATCGAGCCGGGTAGAACCGATCACCGATGTGGCAACGGAGTGCAGGTTGCCGTTGAGTGTCTCGTAGCTCTTTAATTCAGTGAGCATTGTGTTAATATCGAAAATACCCGTAAGGGACGTTAATTCGAATGGAATAGACGGATCTTTCCATGAAATATGGCCACTTGTCTCGCGAATAACATGATTGCCAATCTGCAGAGAAAGGTTGCTCCAGTTTGCAGCAGAATCACTAATCTGTAATTGGCCCTTTTGGGGTGTAATGGGCCATGAAATACGTTCATAACGAATCTCTGGATTGGCATATTGAGTTACATCAACAATCACCTTAAAATCATTTAAATCATCACCAATGTGTAAATGCGCATCGCCGCGGCCAGTGGCCGTTAGGAGGTGTAATTCTTCGACAACATCTTCCTCGGTAATGATTTCTCGTAAAATTTGCGGGAGTTCAGAAAGATTAGCGTTAATATCTACATCGACCCTCAGTCCCCAGTTGTTTTTAGCAAGTCCTACAAGAAAAGATCCTTCTGTGCCTGAAGAGCCCTTAACCTCTGTTGTGATATCCCAGCCGGTTAAATCGCCATCTTTAATCCGTATCTTGCCACTGGCATTTTCCAGGTCGATTGGCACATATTTAAGATGGATATCTGCTCGATCTATATCGACATCAAGTGTCATGGCGTTGATATCTTTAAAATCGGCTATGGGGCTGTCAAAAGAGTAGGAGGCAGAGTTTGCGTAACCGTTCTGGACAATATTGCAAACTGTTTCAGCGACGATATTACTCCCAACAAGGGCAAGTATCTTTTGGCGAACCATTGTTGCATCAATATTTTCCCCCTGCAGCTCAATTTTGACATGTTTTTCAACGCCGGTTTTGGGCAGATAATAGCTGCATGACCCTGTAAGCTGCAGCGCAGGTTCGGCAACGTGCAGGGATTCAATCGCTATTTCTAAAAAGTCTTTACGGGCTGAAATATTAAATGCGCCATTGTTGATAAGGATTGGCACTGGGGGTTGGTCACCCAGATCGGGACCAGTCAGGGTGAAGTCTGGAATATCGCCATTAAAATGCAGGGAGAGACCTGTCTGGGGTGAATAGTGAAAGGTTGTGGAGAAGTCACTGGTATCAGTAATGAATGAGATTGGTAACTTTTTAGATGTTCTCCATAGTTTTGCAAGGTCGATCTGGTTAACGGAAATTTCCCCATGACTTGTGAGGTCCGGTAGGGATAGCGAGGCCTCAAGGTCGAACCCTTCTCCAAAACTTGGCAAGCTGTCCCAGCTCACTGAGATAATGTTGTTTCTGGCAGATGCCTTCGCGTTAATTTCTGTGAAATACGTATCGTTTATGGTGCCTGATTCGCTTGTGATGGCAGGAAGTTGCAGCGACCCATCATTTATATGCAGGGTAAAACGAGGAATGGAGTCAAGGTTTAAAGGGAATGTGGTTTGTTCTGAATCTTGGTTGATTTGCACCTCGTTAAAAAGTGCAAATTGCGGTTGCGTGGCATAGATTCGGCCAACCTCAGGTTGACCAATGAGAATCCGCCAAGACGGATAAATAACAACTTCAGGAATAGTGAGTGAAAAGTCTTTATGCTGAATAGTTAATGACAATAATTCAATATGAGGAGTAGGGAAAAAGGAGATTTGTACATCAGCAAGCTCCGCATCTACGCTATAAGCGTGCTCAATCCGTTGAATAATTTGTTGTTGCACCTTTTTAGTTTCAATAATAAACGGTAATGCCACCACGATCGCGAGCAGGAGGGCAAAAAAGGCGAAGACAATATAAGAAATCTTTTTTTTCATGGAAAGAGTGATCTGGAGTTAAATCTTATTTGAAGAGTTATTCTTCAGATGAAGAAGGCGTGAGGGCTGAATCTAATGTTTGATATGAGAAAAGTATTAAATCCCATGGTTACAGCCTGTTAAGTTGTACTCTTCATTTACAATGAATATAAAATAACATATATTACAACCTTCTTTGGGATGTAAGCTCTATTTTAACATAAAAAGAAAGGTTCATCTGTATTCGATGTCAAAAATAGCCAAAAAAAATATTGTCACGGCTGGTGGCAGCCTTTTGTTCTCCTCTGGGCTGTATCTTGCTATTTCGGGCGCTGCCGTAAAAAAAATCGGACTCTACTCCATAAACAGCCATGCTGAGAACATTACGCAGCAGACCTACACTTCTCTGAAAACGTCTATGAAACAGAAGGCCGAGAGTTATGACGATAAATTACCGAAGATCGAGCTGGCCTCAGCATTCATGGCAGCACAGGCGCAATTGCTTCTGGAGATGACGGAGGAGATGTGGTCGAATAAGGCCATACCCTATAAGAAGTAAATTTGGTGGAGATATTCCAGTGACAAGTGAGGTAGGGCAGGGGACATCCTTTACAATAATCTTACCTGTGGAAGCATGATGTAATAATTAAGGCAAATAAATGATGGACAGAAATGACACCAGACATAAAAAAAGGACTTAGAAGAAAGTCTTCTAAGTCCTTTAATGTTCTGGTAGCGGGGACAGGATTTGAACCTGTGACCTTCGGGTTATGAGCCCAAAAG
>JAQIBE010000008.1 GCA_027859235.1 Desulfobulbaceae bacterium | reverse complement strand
GGGGCAAGATTCATCATTGAAAATGAGCTTATTACCAACCTCAAGGCACAGGCCAAAATATTGGAGACCTCATCGGTTAATGCCATTGGCATCCGTAAGGACTGGCCCATACTGCACAGCATCCTGCAGAAGGTGCTCAATGATATCTCCCCCCGGGAACATATGCAGATCATCAACCCTTTTCCAAGGATTGAGCCCCCAGACGGCAGGAACATTTTTGCAGAGACACTCCCTTTGGAGGAGCGCGCTTGGCTCTCCGATCAGACTGAGATTCATATCGGTGTCATGGATGCCTGGCCCCCCATGAGTTATGTCGATAAGAGAGGAGTCGCTCAAGGGATTGGCCTCGACTATCTTGAGGCGATAAACAGGCGCTTAGGAGGTCTGCTGGTTCCAGAGCCTGCTCCATTCAAGCAGAACTATGAGAAGGTAAAAAGCAGACAACTTGATGGAATAATGGATATCACCCCCAAACCGGAGCGTGAGCCATTTTTTGAGTTTAGCAAACCTTATCTGTCCATTCCTCATGTCTTTGTTGGTCGCAAGGATGGTCCGTATTATGACTCAGCAGTAGACCTGAATGGACGTATTATTGCTCTGGAAAAAGGTTATTACAACGTCAAAATCTTTCACTATGAATATCCGCAGGTAACGGTTAAAGAGTATTCCTCGACTGCTGAGGCATTAGAGGCAGTTTCTCGTGGTGAAGCCGATGCCTATGCCGGTAACCGTGTGGTGGCTATGTATCTTATCGAGCAGGAGTTACTCGTCAACCTGGAAATACAGGGACGAATGGAGCAACCGCCGGTCAAGCTCAACATAGGGGTGCGCAAGGACTGGCCGCTCCTGGCACGGATTATCGATCGTGCCATTGCTGATATCTCTCCAGACGAGGCACGACAGATACATAAGCGCTGGGTGGGTGAACTCAAAAAAGTTGAGCAGGACCGTGTCTTGAAGATTAGTAAAGAGGAACGTGCCTGGCTCGACAACCATTCTACATTGCGTCTTGGTGTCGATCACAGTTGGCCGCCGGTAGAATGGATTGATGAGCATGGGCAGTATCAGGGAATAACCTCAGAGTATATTGCGCTTATTACTGAAATGCTTGGTCTTAATGCCGCTCCTGTTGAGCGCTTAGCGTGGCCTGAAGTATTAGAAAAAGCCAAACATGGTGAACTTGACTTACTTCCCGCACCCACTTCTACTCCGGAACGTCGCAAGTTTCTAAACTTTACTAAACCCTATCTCCGTTTTCCCTTTGTTATTTTCACCCCTCAGAACTCACCCCTTATCACTAGCCTACTGGATCTCTATGGTAAGAAGGTAGCTGTGGAAGATGGCTATGTCTCTTTTGAATATTTGCAGAGAGATCACCCCAGGATCGATTTAATAATCTATAAAACGACACAGGAGATATTGGCGGCTCTCTCTATGGGTAAGGTTGATGCCTATGTCGGTAACTTGACGGTTGCAAGCTATTTGATCAAAAAGAGTGGCTATACAAATATAAAAGTGGCGGCACCGACTCCCTATAATTTCGATTTTTCGATTGGAGTGCGCAAAGATTGGCCTGAGCTGATCCCGATTCTTAACAAGGCCCTATCGATGATTGATGAGGAGCAGCGGAATGAGATTCGTCAAAAATGGCTGACGTTGCGCTATGAGACAGGGGTTGACTATAAACTGGTCAAGAAAGTGGCAGTAGGTGCAGCCATCATTATCTTGTTTATTTTGCTCTGGTTATTATTTGTTTATCGTAAAGAACAGATGTTACAAGCTGCCAAGGCAGAAACGGACAATGCAAACCAGGCCTATCAGCTTGCCAATGAACAACTGCTTCAGGCAAATATCAAACTGAAGGAGATTGATAAAATGAAGTCGATGTTTATTGCCTCCATCTCCCATGAACTGCGTACCCCACTCAATTCCATCATCGGTTTTTCCGGCATGATGATGCAGGGGGCTTTCGGTGAACTCAACGAGAAATATCAGGATTATACTATGCGTGTTAATCGATCCGGACAGCATTTGCTGGGCTTGATTACCGACATCATTGATATTTCCAAGATAGAAGCAGGCCGAGTTGATGTTATGAGGAATAATTTTGCTTTGGATGAGATCTTTTCCGAAGCTGTTGAAGGGTTAAGGCAACAGATTGAGCGAAAGGGACTTTCTCTAAACGTTACTGCCCCGAACGATGTAGCCATGTACACCGATAAACGACGTCTCTACCAATGTTTACTAAATATGCTGAGTAATGCGATGAAATATTCTGAGAAAGGTACCATTGTTCTAACGGCTACGGAGCAGGATGACGAAGTATTGCTGACGGTGCGTGACACTGGGATCGGAATAAGCGAGGCTGATCAAACTCGTCTCTTTGAAGCATTTGAGCGAATGGACTCCCACCTTAAAGTGAATGCAGGAGGTACAGGGCTTGGCCTTTATCTCACCAAAAAGATTGCCACAGAGCTCCTCCAGGGTGATGTGGGTATGGAGAGTAAACTTGGCGAAGGGAGTACCTTCTGGATCAGGGTGCCAAAGAGAATTAAGCCAAAGGAAATAACAGTTTCACAGGAGGAAGTGTAGATCATGAACACCGTACTTGTTATTGAAGACAATATGGATAATATGTTACTGATCAGTGATATTCTTGAGGTCAATGGTTATACTGTCCTTCAGGCTGAAAGCGGCATACAAGGTGTTGCAATGGCAGAAGAACATATGCCTGACTTTATTATTCTGGATATTCAACTTCCTGATATCATCGGTAATGAAGTTCTGGCAAGGATTCGCAGTAAAGAAAAAACGCATCCAATCCCTGTGGTGGCAATGACCTCCTATGCGATGGCAGGAGACAGGGAGAAACTGCTGGCAGCAGGTTGTGATGGCTATATAGAGAAGCCAATTGATTCGAGAAGCGTAATAAAGCAACTTCAAGAAGCTATTAAAGGAAAGATATGAAGATTTTGGTAGTAGAAGATACTGATGACTCAAGAGTACTGCTGGTTGATCAGCTTGAGGTTCAGGGTTATGAGGTGGAGTCTGCAATAAACGGTGTAGAGGCGTTGGAAAAAATCCGCATTGCACCACCGGATATCATTATTTCTGACATTCTCATGCCGGTCATGGACGGGTTTCAGCTTTGCCGGCTCTGTAAGGAAGATGCACAGCTCAAGCAGATGCCTTTTGTTTTTTATACCGCCACTTATGTGGATGAAAAAGATGAGGCGTTTGCCTATGAAATCGGTGCGGATCGCTTTGTCCGAAAACCTGCTGAGCCTGATGTTTTTGTAAAAATTATTCAGGAGGTGATTGTTAACGCAGCCAGAGACAATCTGGAGCCAAAGACCTGTGTTGAGCAAAAAGAAGAAGATACATTTAAAATTTACAGCGAGCGCCTTGTCCAAAAACTGGAAAAAAAAATGCTGGACATGGAAAAAGAACTCTCCATGCGAAAAAAAGCAGAGCAGTCACTGGAAGAAAGTGAAGAGCGTTTCAGGTTGTCCTTTGACAATGCCAATATTGGAATGGGTCTGGTGAATCTTGAAGGCCGGTTTTTAAATGTAAATAAAAAAATGTGTGACATATTCGGTTACGACCGGGAAGAACTTGAAAACATGACGGTATTCGACATTACCCATCCGGAAGACCTGGATATCAGCCTGACTTTTATACAACGCGCTGTTTCCGGCGAAATGGAGAATACGGCGTTTGATAAAAAATATCTTCATAAACATGGCCACACTCTATGGGGAAAGGTAGCCAGCTCAATTGTCCGGGATATCAAGGGCGTGCCCCAATATTTTATCACCCATATACAGGATATCAGTGAACAAAAACAATCGGAAAAAGCACTGAAGGCATCTGAAGAAAAGTATCGGCTTGTGGTTGAAATTGCCAATGATCGTATTTTTATCGTTCAGGACGAAGACATCATATTTTTTAATAAAAAAACAACAGAACTTATAGAGGGTACTGCAGCTGATCTGGAAAACACACCTTTTATTGAGTTTGTTCATCCAAAATACCGAGACAGTGTTTTAAAAATATACAAAAGCGTGTTGAAAGGTGAAAATCAGGATAGTTCAAATCAATTTATCATTGTAAATAAATCAGGAAAAGAATTATGGGTGGAGCTGAGCATTGTTCAGGTG
>JAQIBE010000032.1 GCA_027859235.1 Desulfobulbaceae bacterium | reverse complement strand
GAGCATCGTCCCACATGGATTTCTCTTCAATAGTCTTTTTAGCTGTTGCCATGACATCATCCTTTGGTGGTGGTTATTAATTCTGCCTGAGTTCGTTGCATATGTCTTTAAATCTAGCTGACATGGTACGGGTTAACAATGAAATTGTCAGTTTATTATGCCCCGACCTGGTTGAATATTCGCCAGCATAAACTGCACCACCACCATCCGCCGACATTCCTGAAGCCTGCTCCCGTGGCAACGTCCACTCTCTGATGGATCGAATGTGTCCTGGCTATCTATCGGCAATTGCAGACATCAGCTGCACCGTCTGCCTGGTAAGTTGTTGTCTGATCTTCACCAAGAAAATCAAGATTGGCCCTGTTTTTATTGAGCCGTTATGCATAGATATTCGTCTCAATCTACATTGAAAAACAATCCTTATTTTTTAAAATTATTTTTTTGGAGTACAATGACCTTGTACGTCCCCCCAAATGCCAGTAGGCTCTTCTCTTAAAATGAGGAGATCACTGATACATGCAGAAGGCGCATGGGTTACATTTCCCCCTGTTTTCAGGAGATGTTCTGCGGAAGTCCGGGGAAAACAGGCAGCGATTCATCGTTGCTGGTCTTTTTGTGTTGCCGGTCAGTGCATGATTCAGGGCCGAATCTGCACAGCCGTAGTGCTTGAACCGAAACGGGCAGGTAATTTGAGAGGGTGTACACCCGCTCAAGACCATTGCCCCTCTAATACCTAGGAATAAGGAGAAAACCATGGAAATAGCTGACAGAAATTATCATCTCAAACTTCAGGAAATGTGTGATTGTTATCTGGAGACAGATTTCAAAAAACAACTGCATGACATGGCCACCAGGGACCTTGACGATGTGGACGAAAACGCGGTGAAATACCTCGCTCTGGCCATCATGTACTGCATCACGGAAAAGGTTGGCCAACTTACCGTGAAGAGGAAGGACGACAAACTCACGGTCAAGATGAAGGGTGAGACAGAGATTACCCTGCCGTCACCCGCCCCAGCTCTGTTTGCCAAAATGGTGGAGATGCTTCGGTCTATTCTTCATATCGAGGCTGATAAGGGTGAGATGCCCCTGGCCCTGGGACTTCGCAGCGGCGATCTTGAGTTGAAGGTCATAATCAAGCGTAAACCTGGCAAGGAATCTATCAAGATAGAATTCCCCGCCCTTTAAAACGGCGGGCGTGACGATAATCCGGGACATATCAGGATGAAAGAGTTGTTCTGTTCAGCCCCGGCCATCGTCCTCTTTTATCTGGGGTGGTGTTTGTTCTTGTCCACAGCAAAGGTGACGGCAACGGTGCGCTCGCCTGCAGCGCTTCTGATTACGAGTTGGCCGGTATCGCCGGGTGACTTGTTCTTGACGGCGTAGATCACATCGAAATTATCCGCCATTGTCACGCCGTCAAAGATGATGATCCGTTCCTCCTTGGTAATGCCGGCGCGTTCCGCCGCTGAACCCTCCATAACTTCCATCACCCGCACCCCGTCCTCTTCATCCTGATCATCGAGTAGAACGCCCAGTCTGACTCCTTTTTTCTTGAGGAGCTCATACTCCTGATAGACCAGATAGTCGGCCTGGACCATGGGGAATTTGGGCATGGTGACATGCATTAATTGCTGCTGTTTCTCCTCAGGGACCTTTAATGTTCTGCTGCCGATGATGGTGTAAGCCAGGGGCAGACGGCGAAAGACGCGGCGCGGGATGCCAAAACCATAATCGACATGCCAACCACCGGCGACAACCAGCATATGCATACCCGGATGACGGAGCATATAGTCGGCAACCGACTGGGCCATGGTTTCATCCCAGATGGTTTGGCGACGCTGAAAACGGTCCACCAGCGTGGTGCCGGCCGCATGATCCTTGATCATGGCCTCCACCATGGCGCGCTGATAGGGATCGCTTAAATCCATTTCCGGCAGTTGGGCCCGGAGTTCCGGTTCCAGCTCTGCAAGGGGCGCCATGCTGACCCGGGTCCCCATCTCCTTATCGATGTTCAGACCGATAATAGCAATGTTGTTGTCGCGGCAGAATACGAGGAGGTCGCGGTAATAGGCAAAATCTGAGCCCCATCCCTCGCTGAACCAGCGGCTCTCCCGTAGAAATTCCTTCTCGGTCAGGGCGCCTGTCATCCAGCGAGCCAGAACGTCCTGCTGCTTGGCGGTGAACATCTCCATGCCCATGACCACCTGGCCGGGATAACGGGTGGCCATGGCCTGTAAGACTGCAAGCTGCAGCCGATGTGAGGCCGGGTTATCGTGGATTTCCCCCACATAGACAAGGGGATTAAGTACTGCATTCTCCAGCATCTGCATCTCACTGACATAAAGACCCGTCGGTACATGGAGAATATCACCCACCTGGGGTTCCTGGTCCGGCGGGTAAGGCATCTCGCTATTCCATTGGGGCGTACCGGCACAACCGCCGAGGAGAAGGGCAAGGAGAACGCTGAGACAGCTTCGTAAAATCATGGATTGTATCCTTTTGGGGATGAAAAGACAGACCGAACAGACCTCTTTATTGTGGATTAAAGAAGTCCTTGAAATTCAAAAAGGTTCTCTGGACTGCTTTTTCCTGAAACGCCCATCCATGGGCTCAACTATAGTTTTGCGGCTTTGGGGACTACTCAGCAGGGAAGGGGAGTCCTGCCGAGTAACGCTGAGCCAAGCGAATCAGAACGGTATGGCCGGTTTTAGTTATGACACGGGCCGCCTTCGATTTTCGGAAAACCGGCCAGGCTGAAGCTTTGACCGCAGCCGCATGTGGTTTTCGTATTACCATTGGTGAACTGCAGCCCGCCGTTGATCAGGTCGTCTGAGTAGTCAATGACCAGACCGTCGAGGAATTTCAAACTCTCGGCCTCAGCCACCACCCGGATCTTGCCGATACTGTGCACTACATTTTCGTCATCCTTCATCTCGCTGGATATTTCAGCGCTGTAGGTCAACCCTGCACAGCCGCCTTCCGTCACCCCGACCCGCAGAAACTGATCTGGGTCGAGCTTGTTGTTGAGCATGGTCTCTGCTTTTTCAGTGATC
>JAQIBE010000249.1 GCA_027859235.1 Desulfobulbaceae bacterium | reverse complement strand
AAAATTCTCCTCATAAACCCACCGAACTGCGGCCGTTCCATTCCAGAGGAAGAGTACGGCATCGATACGCTGAAGCCTATCTTTCGTGGTGAGCCCTTGGCCCTGGAGGTGCTGGCGGGAAATCTCCATGACCATGAGGTGATGATCCTTGATCTTAAGGTGGAGCCAGACGCTGTCGCTGAAACCTTGTCCGCATTCTCTCCGGATCTCGTCGGCATCACGGGCATGACCTGTGAGGCCAATGGGATGCTCGATATCGCCAGACAGGTCAAAACTCATAAGCACACCATCCACATCGTCGTCGGCGGCATCCACGCCTCCATGGACGGTGAATTCTTCAACAATCCGGCCATTGATTTTGTGGTGCAGGGCATCGCTAAGCAAAGTTTCAGAATGCTGGTGCAGGCCATCGAGCGCGGTGACCGGGCCATTGCCATTCCAGCCGTTGCCAGAACAACCCCGGGAACCCATCTGCTCTTCCCCAAAAAGAACTATACCGCGGCAGATTTAGTCGAGGACAGACCGCCCCGCTATGACCTGGTGGCTAAATACCGCTCCTCCTATACCTTAACCAGCCTTGATCTTGACATGGGGTTTGTGGCCACCGCCTTCGGCTGTCCTTTCCGCTGTAATTTCTGCTGTATTCGCAGCCTCACGAACGGCACATATCTGCATCATTCCGTGAATTCAGTATTGCGCGACATGAAGCTCCTGGGCGATATCCCTGTGATCCGTCTGCTCGATGCCAACACCTTCGGCAGTATTGAACAGGCCACAGCACTCTGCAGCGCCATCAAACAGGCTGGAATCAAGAAGCAATTTCTCGCGGATGTCCGTTCCGACACCGTAGTCAACCACCCGGAACTCATGGCCCAGTGGCACGAGGCAGGACTGCGCGCCGTCATAATCGGCTTTGAAGAGATCACCGACGCGGGGCTGCAAGGGATGAATAAGGGGAATAAGGTTGCCGTCAACTCCCGCGCCATCGACATCCTGCATGAGATAGGCATCACCATTGTTGGTGATTTCATCATATCCCCGTGGTATACAGAGACAGACTTTGACAGGTTGCAGCGCTATATCAATGAGCACACCATTGATCTCCCCATGATCACCGTCCTCACCCCTTTACCGGGGACACCGCTCCATAAAGAATACCAGTCAAAAATCACCATTACAGACCTGGATTATTACACCCTCACCAATGCCGTCATGCAGACCAAGCTTGAGACAGGGTTATTTTACAAACGATATGCAACCCTCCTCGCAGAGGGGCATCGGGGCGCCAAATTATAGAAATGGATGTTTTTATTACTGACATAGCAGCCTTCCTGCCCAACCAGCCCGTGACCAATGACGAGATGGAGCAGGTGCTGGGCATGGTGGATGCATTGCCCTCGCGGACCAGGAAAATTATTCTGCGCAACAACGGCATTCAACTCCGTTATTATGCCAGCGACCCGGCCACCGGAAAATCCACCCACACCAATGCCGAACTCGTGGCGACAGCGGTTCGCTCCCTGTGCAAGCGGACCATTCCTTATTCAAAGATCGAACTCTTAAGCTGCGGCACCTCAACCCCGGACCAGATATTACCGGGCCACGGGGTGATGGTGCATGGTGAACTGACCGAAGGCAAACCCATGGAAGTGGTCACCACTTCCGGCATCTGTCTCGCCGGTGTCAGTGCCTTGAAGTATGTTGTCATGGCGGTGGCTTCGGGCTCCTGCAACAACGGGATTGCCACAAGCTCGGAGCTTGTTTCAAGTTTTCTCAAGGGGAAGATGTTCGCCGGCTGCAGGCAGCTGGAACAGGATCTTGAACACCAGCCCCATCTCGGCTTTCAGGCCGACTTTCTGCGCTGGATGTTATCCGATGGAGCCGCAGCCTGCCTGGTGGAACCACAACCCAGGGACGGCAGACTGAATCTCAAGGTGGAATGGATCGACATGCTGTCTCAGGCCCACCGGTTCGAACCATGTATGTATGCCGGAGCAAGAAAGCAGGCAGACGGTTCCCTGCAGGGCTGGCGGGAATGCAGCGACCTGCTCCATGCTGTGCAAACCGATGTCTTTCCCATTAAACAGGATGCCAAATTACTCAACACCACCATTCTCGATGTCATTATCAACGACACCCTGATCCCGCTGAGTACAAAGCATGGATTGACACCGGATGAAGTAACCTGGTTCCTGCCCCATTATTCATCCGAGTATTTTCGGGATAAGGTATTTCAGCGCATGCAGGAGCAGGGTTTTCCCATCCCCTATGAGCGCTGGTTCACCAACCTGACCAGCAAGGGCAATACCGGCTCCGCCTCGATCTTTATCATGCTTGAGGAACTTCTCCAATCAGGGAGACTGAACCAAGGCGACACCATCCTCTGTATGGTCCCCGAGTCCGGTCGTTTTTCCTGCGGCTATATGTATTTTACGGTGGTGTAATTGGGGTGAGGGGTTAAGAAAGTTAAACGGTTCAACAGACAGAATACGCCTACCAGCGAACAGTTCACCCCTCACTATTTACCCGGATATACTCCGCAAGGCTCGTCAGACTCTGCAAAATCTCCCGGCTGGTCTCTTCCGAACCGATCCGCACCCCATAGTCAGACTGCACCAGCACCACAATTTCCATGGCATCAAGGGAATCGAGTCCCAAAATGGACTCTGGCCCGATTAAAGTTCCACCCCTGTCAACAGAACTGCAGTCAATCCCTGTCAGCCTACAGACCTCGCAGATTTTCGCGCATAACTCCTGTTCCAAATTCTTCATCTTTTCAGTCAAACCTGTTGAGTTGAGACACCATTTCCTGCCCTATGCAATGCAGCACCTGCTCCTTTTCACGGAATAAGCGCCGATGTCAAGATTCCATTTACGCTTGTAAATGCGCCAAAATATCCTGGAACAGCTGCTCTTCCCGATCAGCACAGCCCCGAATGAGTTGTCCGCAATGGGTAAAGGAATCCTCATCCCTTCGCCGGTCTTTGCAAATTCTCGCCGCCATGGCAGCAAAGCTGCGCCACTGATCGCCTATTTCGGTCAATCGGCTTGAAAATTCACCCATGCACGGGTCATGCAGCACCTCCTCACATTCCTGCAAAAAGGCGGCATATAACAAACGGAAACCAGCACCGCCTGTGCCGATTTCCTCCTGCATGCGAATGACCTGCCCCAAATGCAGCCGGGCATTTGCATCCCCCAACTTCTGCGGCCACTTCTCTAAGCGCCCGGCCAGAAAACGCATGCCGCGAACCCCGATCAGAAAAAAGGGAACCCGGCACATCTGCTTTGCCACATAGACAAGACTCTGCCGCACCCCATCCGCCAGAGACACCGAAGCCGCTCCATCAGTGAAATAATAGAGTTTTCCCTTTGGAGCCAGGGCACCCCTGGCAAAGCGGGCCGCCTGCAGATCACTCCGCGCAATCGTGGTGGTGAAAGGCATGACAGGATCGCTGACCCGGTACACATCACCCTCACGACCGTAAACCACAATATTATGGGCATTGAAATGAAATCGATAGGCCCGCGGGATATAGGGCAGCCAGAAAATACCCGTCTGCAGCCCCACGGGTATCCCTTGATCCACCAGATTATCCAGCACCCGCATGGACTCGTTCTGATCCCGGAATTTCCGCATCTGCAGATCCAGACCCAGACCGCGGGATGTCTGCTCCAATAAGCGCCCTGGAGTTGACCGGTAGGTCACCAGGGGCAGCTTATTCAAACGAATAAAGGGAACATAGGCAAAAAACAACCCCTGCCCCAAGCCGAACGCCATGGGTTCAGAAATATCCAGTCCCTGAAATTTCAGCAGATTGGCTAACGTACCCGACTCACAATGCGCGGTCTGTTCATGGCAGAACTCTCTCATAACAACATACCCCGCTGAGGCAGAGCCGGGACTTGTTCAAGTTCCGCAATTGAGAGATGAAATAAGGATGCATATTTTTCTTTAACCGCCGGTTTCAATCTACCAAAAACTCCGGGCCGTAAATGACGCTTCACCCGCCACTTGAAAAAACCAGTATAATGGGCAAGAAGAGCAGCATCCATCTGATGCACCACCATATGATACGCCAGCGTACTCCGTGTGCCGTTTTCAATCTCCACAACGGTTTCACAAATGATCTGCTCCACCTGTTCCCAGGCGAGACCATTGGCGACATTAACAGGCTCCCACCCCCGGGAACCAACCTTCACATAACGCCCATCCTCAGCAACCGCGTAACTCACCACCGTAACATCTTCGCTTATACCTCTATCCTGGGGAACATCTGCAATTTTCATATTTTTACTGTGTGGTCAAATCTGTTTTCTCTTACCGTTACCTTTATAAAACTACTCCATTCTTATAATCAAAAACTACACTATTACCAACTAAAGACAACACTGCTCAAACGCTTATTCCTCTGACACCCTTATTCCAGACATCCTCCTCCACCCAGCAACCCCATCATCACCATGACACGGCTATGATGCCGCATATCCACGCTCAAAAATCACCAACCAGAACACGGCAGAATGAATATGAAAACTGCCTGGGAGGTATAGACATTGCATTTTTCAAAACAGCATGATAAATAGGACAACTTATATGAACAGCATGCGCCCATAGCTCAGCTGGATAGAGCAACGGCCTTATAAGCCGTAGGCCGCAGGTTCGAATCCTGCTGGGCGCACCAGTAATTTCAAGCACTTATCCCATTGTCCACTCTCCGTTTTCTTGCTGATTACATGCATCGCGGATTTAAGTTCCAAGTGCATATCCCATTGTATTGCCTTATACTGGTCAACACCCCATAATCCAGCCATTTCATCTTCGCCAGCTGACCGCCAGCTGACAATTATATTGATCCAACGTATCAATTAAAGTAAAAATTATATAAAATGAAGGGGCTCACTCCAAATTAGGGGCCGTCAAGAATGCTGACCGAGTAAGCGCAGACTCCGTTGCAGCAATTTCTTTATGACCCCTTAGCAGCTATGGACATCTAGTTGGCCACGTTATTTTTTTTTACAACTGCTTAGGCCATATCACCGCTAAAAAAATACGATTACGGCAAGGATCACCATGAAGACCAGCAGTCTCTATATCGCGTCCATGGAGCCCGCAGCAGGCAAACTTCTTGTCACCATGGGCATGATGGAAATTCTCTCCAGGAATATTGAACGGTTGGGATTCTTCCGGCCTGTTATTGATGAGAGCCA
>JAQIBE010000175.1 GCA_027859235.1 Desulfobulbaceae bacterium | reverse complement strand
ACCACCAGCAAAGCAATACGAGACAGTCTTTTCATTTATTTTCTCCTTGTTAATTGAAAGATTTTGTAAGCAATATCTTTCTCAATTGCTATTGCGGCATACTCCGGCAGGAGGTTATCAAGCAGGCAGAGGTAATCGTCTGCGAAAAGTCCATCCGCTTCTCTTTTGCCACCCTCATCTGCATCATAACGAGAAGCAGACAATGATATTACACAAGACCTAAATGCAAGAGGTATGCCGCCAGATGGACATCTCCCGAAACATGTGGGAAAGCTTTATTAACAAGGGGGATGCGATAACTTGGCGAAAACAAAGAAGAAGGCCGCCAGGATATGTTCGGCCTCAATATGTGGTGGGACCCTCAATATGCGGTGGGCCCTCAGGATATTGAGGCAAGAAAGACATAAACAATAAAACAAATTCCAAGCCCTTAGCCGGGGCTTGGAATTTGTTTTGCCCCAATATTATGGGAAAACGGAGACATTGCCCTTTGTGCTAGTTTTCCATATATTTTCTCGTTTTGTTCGTAAAATTAGTGTTCTTTATCTCTTCCTGATAACGAAGCAAATATTTCCAGGCTATCTATTAAACGTAGCCCACGAAGGGGCTCAGCTCAACACTTCCGGCCCGTATCTCGGCTTGAGCCGCCACGGCAGGAGAAAAACACAGGTTGCTGCGATCAGAGCGGCACGATTCATTGTTTTCATTGCACTTCCTCTTCCATAATATTTAATGTTTCTTTTTGTGCTGTTACCTGTCCTCTCAGCAAGTGAAGCCGCAGACAAATAATATCTGCGGGTCAGAAGATCGTGGCGTTTTAGAGAGGCAAAAGGGAGACAGGCTGCATATGCGCAAGACCCTGTCTCTCTCTTCCTCTGATTTTACGTACCCAAAACCTGCCTTAGTGAGGAACGGTTATGGTGGTAACCGATGGCGAAGCGGTGCCGATTAAGGCAAACGCGCCGTAGCCGTCGGGTGCTGCGGCACCAGCCAAGACCCTGCCAGTCACGGTTGAGCTATGGTTAACCGTAACATTACGGCCGGCCAGGATGTTGCCAAACCAGGTTGTTCCCTGGCCGATGGTGATATCCCCGCCAACTATGAACCAGATGTTTCTGGCCTGGGCGCCGTTAACCAGCCTGATCTCCGTCAAATCCCCAAGAACACCCGAGTCAGTAAAGTCACTATCCACTTTGATAATGAAGATGGCGTTGGCATCGTTCTCGGCATCGAAGGTGGCAATGCCACCGGCCGCGAAACCAAGGGTATCTTCATGATAGACACCCGGGGTGAGGGTTTTCCCGGCCAGTTGACTACCGAGCGTACCGCCTAAACCGGGGGTATCTTCTTCAGCAAAACCCGCATCCCACGCATTATTCACGTCGGTGGTGACCGCGGCGGCGGTGGCGCCACTGTCAAAGGGATCGTCGGCCCAGTAGATGGAACCGTTCACGGTCATGCCTTTGATAGTTGCATATTCTGGCTGAACCAGACAGTCCTGGTAGGCGCCGTCGTCACCGGTGGAATCTGTACATGTGGCCAGGGGATACAGCGCCACATCGCCATTAATCACGGTGACCCCGGTGGAGGTCAGTCCGGACTGTGAGGCAATACCGAATGATGCAGCGCTGCCGAGGTCGATGGCAAGAGGCACCGGTACAGCTTCTGCCGCTGTCGTGAATGTCCAGGGATTCGGGGTCGGTAAGTCATCCACCGCCGGGACAATCAGGGCATTGCCGGCCATGTCCAGGGCCTGATCGGAAACCGTCGCGGTATAGGTAGTCTCGAAATCGAGCTCGACATCCGGGTTAAAGTACGCAATTAAGGACGAAGGCTCCCAGCCGACTGTTCCTGATACTTCATCCGAGGTAGTATTGTTAATCAACGTAAAGCTAGCGGTGGTTAGCGTGAGCGGCTGCATTAGCTCGCTGAAGGTCGCATTGATTGTCTTGCTGACAGGGACCTCACTGGCAGAATCGTCGGGGTTGGTGATGGTCACCGTGGGCGCGATTTCGTCCTGGACCGCAGCTGTCGTGAATGTCCAAATATAGTCACTTGATGCCGGCAAGAGCGCCTGATTGCCGGCCAGTTCATTGCCGGCCAGATCAGTGGCCTTGGAGGTAATTGTGGCGGTATAGAGGGTGTTGACCGCAAGCTCGCTGTCCGGGGTGAAGCCCGCGTGTCTGGCAAGGTAAATCACTGTACCATCAACGGGCGTTGTTCCTTGTTTCAGGGTAAAAGTCAGAACTGTCAGCGGGGTCATCGGCTCACTGAAGGTGGCTGCGACTGTCGAGTTGGGTGCAACCCCGGTGGCTGTATCCGCAGGGAAGGTGAGAGTCACGGTAGGTTTGGTGGTATCCGGAACCGAACTTGTGGTAAAGCTCCAGACCTTTTTAACTGCCAGTCCATTGGCAACCCTGGCCAGATCCGTGGCCCCGGTAGTTATCGTGGCGGTATAGGTGGTGTTGGCCACAAGAAGGCTTGTCGGCGTAAAGACCGCGGTCAGCCCGGAGTAGTCCACTGTTCCGGTAACTGTCGTTGCCCCCTGCACCAAGGTAAAGGTTGTTGTGTTGATCGTTGACGGGTCCATCGCTTCGCTGAAGATGGCTTGGACTGTCGTGTTGGTTGCAACCCCGGTGGCTGCATTGTGAGGATCGTTGTGAGTCACCGTTGGGATGGTGGTGTCGGCACTGGAACCCGTGGTAAAGTTCCATACCTTGTTAACTGCCAGGCCATTGCCGGCCAGGTTCTTGGCCCCGGTGGTGACCGTTGCGGTATAGATGATACCAGTATCAAGATCGTTTGTCGGGTTAAAAACCGCCGTAACCCCGGAGTAGGTCACGTCGCCGGGAACAACCGTTGCCCCCTGCACCAAGGTAAAGGTTGTCTTGTCGATCGTTGAAGGGTTCATCGGTTCAGAGAAGGTGGCGGTGAGGCTGTTGCTGATCGGCACCCCGGTGGCATTATTAACAGGAACCGTGAACGTCACGGCGGGTACGGTGGTGGCGGTGGTGGCGGTGGTGGCTTCATCCCAACTACCGGAGGAGCCCCCCCCATCACACCCGAACATCAAGAAAAGACTCAGGGTTGAGATAAGCAAAAGATACATTTGCGGAATTTTCAATTATTTCATGCCTGATCCTTTCTCCCAACCTTAATTTTGAACATCCTCGCCGGATGCGATTACGCCACATGCCTTTGCAAGCAATTAGCTTCTGGTTTTGCCATTCTTCAAACAGTTCGACCATTTTCTGTAGAGCGTTAGCCTGGTCTCGCTCATGGGCAATTTAGGTAAGTTAACAATGGTGCTCCGGGCAATACCCACGCTCGGCTGTGGGGCCAGGTGGGTATTGCACCCTCCAGCATCAAAATCAACAGCCCTCAATCTTTTTCTTCGGCTTGGGTTTCTCGACGGTTATATTGTTGACCACGCTTTTCACGCCATGCACATCTTGCACGTATTTGCTGACCAAATCCTTTTCAGCCGCGCTTTTTGCCGAGCCGCTCAACGTTACCACGCCCTTGTTCGTCTCGACCGTGGTGCGAAGGCCGCTGGTCGAGCGATGATAGAGGAGGGTCATCTTGACCAGAGCGGTAGTGGAGGCGTCATCGACTGAATCGCCCATGGCATCTATCTTTTCGCCCATGCTTTTATCAACCGGTTGGCCGGAGGTAACGGCCACGGTCATCTCATTTTGTACACCGTTAACCCCTTTGACATCCTTGACCAATTCGGCTGTCAGCTCTTTCTGGGCCTGGCTCGTTGCCTCGCCCTGCAGGGTCACGATGCCGTCTTTGGCGCTTACATCGGTCATGGCGCTCACGTTCCGATGAAACAGGAGTGAGGTTTTCACTTTCATGCCGATCCAGGCATCCGAATTCTCGGCAACGGGTTCACCTTCAAGTTCCAGCCGATTGACCACGCTTATGACGCCGGGCAAACTCGCCACGGTCTCTTGGGCCAAGAATTTGTGGTCGTCCTGGACCACTGTCCCGGTCAAGGTGACGATGCCATCCGAGGATTCGAGGGTAATGGCATCATCCTTGAGATATTTCTGGAACACATAGGAATCCCTGGCGGATGATTCGATACGAGCATCCATATCGGT
>JAQIBE010000168.1 GCA_027859235.1 Desulfobulbaceae bacterium | reverse complement strand
GCTTCTCTTTGGAGGGAGCAGCACCTCTCCCTGGCCGTTCTTGATCTGCCAGACAGCAACCAGCTGGGCACTGCTGTCCCCATCCCCTTCAAAATGCATAATATCGATGATGAGTTGGCGGTCAACAGCCAGGGACCGCTGCCAGGGGTAGCGGTGCAGCCGATTGTTTTCCAGCAATAATGTTAGATTTTCCCTGATGACCCGGGTGATATTGTCCGCAAGCGGTTCAGCCCAGCGGTGCCCGTCTGTCAGCTGCAAGCGGTTGCTGTCCAAGCGGGTAACGAGTTGCGGACGCTGCAAATATTCCGGCAACCGCACCGGCCCAATACCGATAACCGCTGGCTGAACCTTGTTTACGCTGATGTCGACAGCTGTACCAGTTGTCTCCCGGGTCATGGCTGAGAGCTGGTAATAACAGATCTCCGCAGACCTGCTGCAACTCACAAGACCAATCCCCATGGCCAGAATGACCAACCAGCCGCTTCTGTCAGGGTAGAAATCCTTAATCCGCATAGTCATGTTCTTTTATAACTTTCCCTTTAATTATAGCTTCCGGCTGCTGCTCCAATGTTTCAGCCAGAAGACGCATGGCCCGGGCCGACCTGGCAATTTCCAGCAACGCCGTGTTTAAATGCTGTATGGTTTGGGAGTCTTCATGGGTCAGATCTGCTACACCCCGGGCAGCGGCGTCCACCTGCTGACCTGCCTGGGTGATTGTTTGTCCCAGTGCAGAATCCCCCCGGGCCAACTCACCTATCTGGCCCATGGTATTTCCGGCCTGATTTACAGCAGTTCTGACCACCACCAGGGAATGATGGAGCTCAGCCAGATCCGTCTGGATACCGGTCAAAATCGGATTGGCGGAACTGTCGAGTTTGAAGGTTAATGATTCCAGATTTGCCAATATCTGTCCCAGTCTGACAGGGAGATCTGTTAATTCTTCGGCAGAGGTGATCCGGTTTATTGACTGGCTGATCGCAGTCAGGTTGGCCAGAAATTCTTCCATGGAAAAATCCTCCAGCATGGAGGTCAGCTCCGCCACCCTTGTGGGAATGGTTGGAATTTCACTGATCCCTGGGTCCAGGGCCATAAACTGAGCGGGTTTATCCGCATAGAAATCCAAATCAATATATAACTGCCCGGTCAGAATACTTTGAGTTTTGAGCTGGGCCCGCAACCCCCGCTCAACTAATTGGCGGATGGTGGCAGGGGCCTGCAGGTCAATCTGGGTTCCCGAGTGGGTGAGGACTGTCTGGGAATCCACCTCAACGGTCACAGGCACCAGGAAATCATCGTTTTTTTCATCCAGACCGAGCTGGATACGTTTTACCGTGCCGACGTTGACCCCGAGAAAGACCACCGGTGCCCCGACCTGGAGCCCCTGGGCATCGCCATGGAAATACATGACATGTTGAGACTGTTCCGTGAAAAAGCTACCGCTGGCCAGCAGAAAGACCGTTGTCACCCCCAGAATAATGGCCCCGAGGACAAAGGCCCCGATTAAGGTACGATTGACCTGTTTACTCATACCTCACCCCTGCTCAGAAAATGGCGCACCTTATCATTGCCGTGACTGAGCGCCATCTTCGGGTTACCTGTAGGAATCATGGTTTGCGTCTCAGCGTCAAGGAAGATGGAGTTGCTGCCGATTCCCAGGATGCTGGCAATTTCATGGGTCACCACCACAATTGTTGTGCCGAGGCTGTCCCGGAGTTCAAGGATGAGATCATCAAGGCGGCGGGCGGTCAGCGGATCAAGGCCTGAAGATGGTTCATCGATAATCAGGATGTCTGGATCAAGGGCAATGGCCCTGGCAAGCCCTGCCCGTTTTTTCATGCCGCCGCTGAGCTCGGCAGGATAGAAATCTTCAAAACCGGAAAGCCCGACCAGGGCCAGTTTATAGGAGACAATTTCCCCAAGCAAACCCCTTGAAAGTTCAGTGAACTCATTGAGGGGAAGAGCCACGTTTTCAGCCAGGGTCAGTGAGCTCCACAGGGCCCCGCCCTGGAACATGATGCCAAGTTGCCGTTTTAATCTCTCCTGGTCTTCCGGTTCTGCATGCCAGAAATCTTCGCCATTATAGAGAACCGTCCCCTTGGTCGGCTCCTGCAAGCCGGTAAGGGCCCGCATCAGGGTTGTTTTGCCGCAGCCGTTGCCACCCATGACCACAAAGATATCGCCCCTGTTCACTATGAAGTTAATGTCGCGCTGAATAACAAAGGAGCCGTAGGCCATTGTCAGGTCACGAATTTCAATATGCGGAGCCATTGCCAACGCCTCAGATACCCAATTGATAATAGACTATGGTCATAATCGTTGCTGAAATAGTGATGAGCAGGATGCCGGTGACCACTGCCGAGGTCGCGGCCTCACCAACCGATTCGGCGCTGGAGCCGCATTGCATGCCGCGCAGACAGCCGGCATAAGCAACCATAGCGCCATACACACAACCCTTGGAGAGTCCCACCAGGAAATGTTTGAGTTCAAGGGCACGGATGGTTTCATTATAGTATTCGAAAACCCCTATGTCAAAAATCGTGACTGAGACCAGCAACCCTGCCAGCATGCCGACAAAGCTGGCGTACAGGGTTAAAAGAGGAACCATCAGGATCAGGGCCAGCATGCGCGGGAGAACCAGAAAATCAACGGGCTTGATGCCAAGGGTCTTGAGGGCGTC
>JAQIBE010000163.1 GCA_027859235.1 Desulfobulbaceae bacterium | reverse complement strand
GGTGTTAAGGAATTTTCTTCTTAAATATCTTTTTTTATGATAACTTTTTTATACTTTCGGTTCTATTTTGATGTTAGAGGAGCTCGGTGCATGACAAAATCCCATGATGAAAAACGCAGTGCACCACGAACTTTTTTTGCTGAGGATGAAAATGTCTCTGCTGCCATTAATGGTGTAGGCCAATCTTTTTGTGTCGCTGTCTTGAATTTAAGTAGTACTGGCATACAGTTCAGCCAAGGTCGAGAAGATTATGTTACTGTTAAAACAGGAGATCTCCTGACCCTCTTTGGTTTAAAGGGGGTGCATGGTCTTGATGGTATTGGTGGTGTAACCATGGAGGTGAGGTGGGTTATTGATCAGGGTTTTTTAGGGATTGTTTCGGCCGGGTGCCAATTTTTGGATATGCCTGATGAGTATCGCAAGAAGATTCAGCAGGTTGTTGATGATAGGTTATTGTAACAAGTTCCAGTGTAAGCAGTTGTAAAAAAAATAACATGGTCAATGAGATGTCCATAGCTGCATAATGGGGTATAAAGAAATTGCTACAACGGAGTCTGCGCTTACCTGGCCAACGTTCTTAACGGCCCCTAAGTCATGCGTTGGGCCGTTGTAGCTTAAAAGGATGAAGATGTATGGCATATGGTTTAATTGCAGATGTAGGTGGGACAAATATTCGCCTCGCCCTGGTGGAGCTTGCCAGCGGTTCCATGCATACTGTCAGGGCATATCTCTGTGCTGACTATGCTGGCCTTGATCTGGCCCTGCATGATTATCTGGGGCAGGTTGGAATACCAATTTCTGAGGCATGTATCGCCATTGCTGGTCCAACTGGTCAGGATCTGATTCAGATGACGAACCATGTATGGAAATTTTCTCAGCAAGAGATTAAGCGTCGGTTTGGTCTTTCCCAGCTGCATGTCATTAATGATTATACTGCCATAGCCCTTTCCCTCCCTATCTTAAAGGAGAATCAGAAGGTCCAGATTGGTGGTAATGAGCCTCAGACTGGACACCCCATTGCCGTGTGTGGTTCTGGTACTGGTCTGGGTGTAGCCCACTTGATCCATCATGCTGGAAGTTGGCTGAGTCTGGCTGGCGAAGGGGGGCATGTGGATTTTGCTCCGCAAGATGCGCAGGAGTACCATATCCTTACCGGGCTGCAAAAAAAATATGGGCATGTTTCAGTTGAACGGCTTCTCTCCGGCCCAGGGCTTACGGAGCTCTATTCGGCAATAGCCGTCTATCAGGGGGTAACAGGAGCGGAATCCTTAACCGCAGCAGAGATAACGGGTCGAGCGCTAAGGGCGGAGTGTCCTGTGTGCCAGGAAACCCTTGCGCAATTTTGTCGTTTGTTGGGGAGTTTTGCCGGAAACCTTGGATTAACCATGGCGACCCTGGGTGGTGTCTATATCGCTGGCGGTATCATTCCCCGGTTTGTTGAATTTCTGAAGCAAAGTGACTTTAGGGACCGTTTTGAAGATAAGGGCCGCTTTCAGCATTTCATGCAGCGTATCCCCGTATTTGTCATCACTGAGAAGCAGCCTGGGCTCCTTGGGGCTGGAGTTTATCTACGCCAAGCGGCAGGCCATACAATTTGATGGCCTGTAGCAACTGGAGGAGAACCTTGAAACGGTTTGTTCTTCCCCGTGTTTTCTTATTGCCTAAGATGCTGTTTAAAAGCCAAGGTCACGGAGGCTGGTCATTTTATGGGACCAGTCTTTGACGACTTTCACCCATAATTTCAGCACCACCTTGGTCCCAAGGAGTTCTTCAATATCCAGTCTGGCCTGTCTGCCGATCCGTGTCAGCATCGTTCCCTGTTTTCCTATGATGATGCCTTTTTGTGTTCCCCGTTCCACCATAATTGTGGCATGGATGATGACCTGTTTCGGTTGTTCGGTGAACATGTCGATGACCACGGCCGTTGAATAGGGGACTTCCTGGTGGGTCTGGTTAAAGATTTTTTCTCTGATTATTTCGCTGACAATAAATCGTTCAGAAACATCCGTGGGGATATCTTCCGGAAAGATTCGCTCCCCTTCAGGTAAGATTTTCAACAGTTCATCAATAACGAGGTCGCACCCATCCGATTTTTTGGCTGAGATCGGCAGCATGGCGGTGAAGGGAAAGATCTTCTCATACGTTTGCAAAAGGGGCAGCAGGGCCTCTTTGCTGATTTTGTCAATCTTATTGATGAGAAGAATAATGGGTTTATCGGTCTTTTTCAGAACCTTTTGGACTGCGGTCAATTTTTCAGGTAACCGATGGGTCACATCAATCATGAAGACAATGGCCTGCACATCCGCCAGAGAACCCATGGCAATTTTAACCATCTCAACATTTAAAGGCGAGTCTGCTTCGTGGATGCCTGGCGTGTCGAGAAAAACCATCTGGTAATGATCGCCATTAATAATCCCCATGATGCGGTTACGGGTGGTCTGCGGTTTATTTGAAACAATGGAGACCTTCTGGCCAAGCAGGGTATTGAGCAGGGTGGATTTACCCACGTTGGGTGGCCCCACCAGGGCTACGATTCCTGTTTTAGTGGCTGGTTCTGATGGTGTCATGTCTTACTCGCTGGTGACTATAAGGTTAGTGTCTTACTCCCGAAAAGCTGTCATGAAAAACAAGAAACAGGAAAAGTTATTATGGAGTTAAGAGGGTGTAATTTTACTCCAGATAGCGACCGAAGAGAGACCTTCGAGGCGCTTATCCAATCCTTAATATCCGCTTTAACGGGTTAGTAGTGGTCACGCTTTTACCTGACCCGCTCCCCTTTGGCAAGATCTGTGTTTGCAGAGTTTGCCAGTGACAAAGGATTTGAATTCGGGTACATCGGTCGATTGATAAGTCTTTAATCTATCAATATCATCCGTTCTAAGGGGAAGAAGTGCAAGGTAAAATAATTGAATATGTTGACCAGTCGAAGTTCATTTGTGCATTGGTTCAGCAGGAAAACGGCAAGCGTCTGCATGTGTTGAATCAAAATGGTCGTGAGGTGAAGCTTCCTGTGGGGAGAATCGTTCATGCCACTGAAAAACGCTACTCTGTCACCAGTCGTGAAGATATCCTCCAGGTCTTAGGTGACGTTGCCCAGCGCCGACTCGCCATGATGGCTCCCATCAATTTAGAAGAGATCTGGCAGCTTGCTGTGGAGGAGGGCGATACATCCTTTACGGCTCGTTTTCTCACGGAATTGGCCTTTGCTGAATCCGCCACGGATGATCATGTGGCCGCCTTCTTGCGCTGCGTGTTTAGTGACACCCTCTATTTTAAATATAAGGCGGGCAAGGTGCAGGTTCACTCTGCCGAAGTTGTGGAACAGCTCAAGCATGCGGCTGAAAAAGCGCTGGAGAAAGAAGAGCTTTTAGAGGCTTGTGCTGCAGGGGTGCGGGCCATTTTTGATGGTGAAGATGCCGATTGGCCTGGTAAGGAAAATTGCTTGGCCAGGTGTGCTGATTATTATGTCCGGGGCAATGATGCCGAGGATTCACCCTTTACCCGTGATATTTTAAAACGAGCGAACCTGGCAAGACCGCATGATCCGTATCATTTACTCGTCAAGGCGGGGGGCTGGCAACTGGATGAGAATATTGATCTGCTCAAGGCTGGTCTGCCGGATGGGTTCTCAGAGGAAGAGATTCAGGCGGGTCTTGATTGTCTGGAAAAATTCAAGGATTTTTCTGATGAGACACGCGTTGACTTGCGGAATTTACCTCTCCTCACCATTGATGCGGAGTCAACCCGTGATCTTGATGATGCGCTCCATGTTGAAAGGAAGGGGGAGAACTATGTGGTGGGGATTCACATTGCTGATGTGAGTCAGTATGTTAAGCCAAACTCCATTCTGTTTGATACGGCCCGCGAGCGGGTGACCTCGTTGTACATGGCTGATCGCCAGATTCCCATGTTGCCGCCGGAGTTGTCTGAAGAGGCGTGCAGTCTGATTGCCGGTGTGGACCGGCCAGCCATTTCGAGCTTGGTGGAGCTTACGCCGAGAGGTGAGGTGGTGAATTCCCGCATTGTTCGCAGTGTGGTGAATGTCAAGCGTCGGCTGAGTTATGACGAGGTGCTTGAGTTGCTTGCGGATGATGGTGATGAAGAGGTGAAAATCCTCTCGGATCTGGCGCAGAATCTTCTCCTGCGGCGGGTGGAAAACGGGGCTGTGGTGATGCCTGTTCCTGATGTGAATATTA
>JAQIBE010000156.1 GCA_027859235.1 Desulfobulbaceae bacterium | reverse complement strand
GGCATTGTCTTTTCAAGATTTCTTGAAGTGGACGTCAACACCGGTGTCCTTATAGGCATGGCCCTTATTTTCGTTTATGCCTCACTCGGAGGCATGAAAGGCATTACCTACACCCAGGTTGCCCAATACTCCGTTCTTATTGTCGCATACCTTGTCCCGGCCTTTGCAATATCCATGCAGATCACCGGCACCCCTATTCCCCAGCTTGGTTTTGGCGGGACTATTCTT
This sequence comes from Desulfobulbaceae bacterium, assembly GCA_027859235.1. Lineage (GTDB taxonomy): Bacteria > Desulfobacterota > Desulfobulbia > Desulfobulbales > SURF-16 > JAJRUT01. Next base: position 2,842 of record JAQIBE010000156.1, on the reverse strand, counting down.
GATGGTCCCAATAGCGGTCAATACCTCATTGAAACATTGAATAAGTTAAATACAGATCTTGGCTTTGCCGAATATACCCGACCCTTTGCTGAAGGCGGTAAACCCATGCTTGATGTCTTCTGTATTACCTTGGCCCTCATGGTGGGCACTGCCGGCCTTCCCCATGTCATTGTGCGTTTTTTCACGGTTCCCAATGTTCGGGCGGCACGACTTTCAGCAGGATTTGCCCTGTTGTTTATTGCGGTGCTCTACACCACAGCCCCTGCCATTGGTGCATTTGCCCGCTATAACATGCTTAACTCAATTAAGGGGGCAACATACTCCAATGGGCCTTCCTGGCTTAAAAATTGGGAAAAAACAGGTCTTATTGCCTGGGTCGACAAAAACCATGACGGGGTTATTGACTACAGGCCGGGTGAACCATTCAGCGGCAAACCTGACTTTATCGGAGAAACAGGATCCTATGGTCAACTCATTGTGGGGAATGTGCTGAGCGATTCCCAAAATGAACTTTACATCGATCACGACATCATGGTTCTTGCCAACCCTGAGATTGCCAACTTATCCAACTGGGTTATTGCCCTGGTGGCAGCAGGTGGACTTGCCGCTGCGCTGTCCACTGCATCAGGACTGCTCCTGGTTATTTCATCGTCAATTTCCCACGACCTCTATTATCGCCTTATCAATAAAAATGCCTCTGAGAAAAAGCAGCTTCTCGTTGGCCGCATCATGATAGGTGTGTCTGTCTGTATTGCCGGCTATTTCGGCATCCACCCACCGGGGTTTGTGGCTCAAGTGGTTGCCTTTGCCTTTGGACTTGCCGCATCATCCTTCTTTCCCGTTCTGGTTCTCGGTATTTTTTCAAAACGAACCACAAAGGAAGGTGCCATTGCCGGTATGATCGTCGGCATAAGCTTCACCATGATTTACATCATTAATATCAATTTCTTGAATGGATCACCCTGGTTTTTTGGTATTTCTGCTGAAGGTATTGGTGCCGTTGGTATGGTCATTAATTTTATCACAACTCTTGTTATTACACGGTTCACCCCGCCGCCGCCCCTCGAGGTCCAGGAAATGGTGGATGAGATCCGTGTACCCATGCCAATGATATGAGCATTATTGGTTTTGACAGAGTTTCAGCGTGAAGTTTCCGGTTTACGGTTTACGGTTGCCAGTTTACGGTTCAAGGTAAAATGAATCAGATAACGTCAACATCCACGATGTTGTAACCTGGTAACTGGTTGGAATAACATCATATTGTTTACCACTTTCTAAGTTAGATTGAAGTTGAGTGGTAATCATGTTTTTAATTGAGTGAATGCATAGCGCATTCACTCCAGCTTGTGCAAGTTCACTGTAGGGAGTCATACCGTGAACTTATTATAAATCCATATTAGGAGGGAGAAAAAATGAGTCAATCTTCAGAAGCTGCTGCATACTGGAAGGCAAACATCCGCTTGGTTATCGGCTGTCTTGTTGTCTGGTTTACAGTGTCCTATGTCTGCGGCATCTTTTTTGCCGAGCAGCTCAATTCAATCAAGATTCTTGGTGGCTATCCACTGGGTTTTTGGTTCGCGCAACAGGGTTCAATTTACACCTTTGTTGTTTTGATCTTTTTCTATGCCTCGCGCATGAATAAGCTCGACAAAAAACATAACGTAGAAGAGAAATAGGGAGTGTAAAAAATGAGTCTGCAATTGATGACATGGATTGTAGTAGGTGCAACCTTTGCCCTCTACATCGGCATCGCAATTAAGGCGATGGCAAAAACGACCGGCGATTTTTATGTGGCCGGTAAAGGAATTCACCCGGTATTAAATGGTATGGCCACAGGCGCTGACTGGATGTCCGCGGCATCCTTCATCGGCATGGCCGGTCTTATTGCCTTTAAGGGATATGACGCCTCTGTGTATCTCATGGGCTGGACGGGTGGTTACTGCTTACTGGCAATGCTTCTCGCCCCTTATCTGCGTAAGCACGGTAAATTCACTGTTCCGGCATTTATCGGCGATCGTTACTACTCAAGTACAGCGCGGATTGTTGCGGTTATCTGTCTGATCACCGCCTCAATTACCTATGTAATTGGCCAAATGAAGGGTATTGGTGTTGCCTTTTCCCGTTTCCTCGAAGTTCCCTTTGAGTACGGACTGTTTGCCGGTATGGCCATTGTATTTGTCTATGCGGTACTTGGCGGGATGAAGGGTGTTACATACACGCAGATTGCCCAGTATGTTGTCCTTATTTTTGCGTACACCGTGCCTGCCGTATTTATTTCACTACACCTTACCGGTAACCCCATTCCCCAGCTTGGTCTTGGCGGCACGGTTGCTGACGGGACGGTAATGCCCCCATTTTCAGTAGGAGTTCAGAGTAGAAAGTTATGCTGCTAAATTTAACTTCTGAATAGGGGTTATTCCTCCAATGCCCATATTAGGACGATCGTTGTTATAGGTCCACAGCCAAGAGGTGGCAAAATCTTGTACCTCGTCTATTGAATCAAACATATATTGTGCTAACCATTCATATCTGACTGTTCGATTATATCTTTCAATATACGCATTTTGCTGTGGGTTGCCTGGCTGGATATACTCCAACGTAATAGTATGAGCTTTAGCCCAGTCTTGTAGTTTGTGACTTATATATTCTGGGCCATTATCACAGCGTATGGTGTCTGGCTTTCCACGCCACTCAATGACTTGATTTAAAGCTCTAATTACTCGTTCTGACGGCAATGAAAAATCAACTTCTATGCAGAGTCCTTCACGATTAAAATCGTCAATAACGTTAAATGTCCGAAAGCTACGCCCATCAGAGAGCTGATCGTGCATGAAATCAATGG
>JAQIBE010000129.1 GCA_027859235.1 Desulfobulbaceae bacterium | reverse complement strand
TTATACATGGGCTGATTCTCCTTTTTTTGCAGCATAATGACTGCGTTTATCGTTGAGCATGATGTATATCATAGCTCGTTGAGAGAATCAGCCTTCTCATTTTACCTTACCTGGTCAATATTCTTAACGGCCCCTAACTAGTCCACTGTTTTTGCTTGCAGCGGGGGGAACTATCGAGACCATTTGTCGTCTTGAGCAGCAGCTGCGAAAGGCTGTCTGCAAGCGTTCCCATATCCCCTTGTCTAAGCTGAAGATGGAATGTAAAAGATCCCCTTATAGGGGATCTTTTTTATTTTTGACCCCTTGATTATTCAAGGGAGTGAATGAAACACATGCGTAAATTATTAGTTCAAACTGAAGATTCTCCCCTCTATTATGGGGCCCACACAGCCGCTCAACCGGTGATTGGTAGTCTGAATATCGTCGGGGTTGGTTGTGATGGGATGTCCTGCGCGCGTAAGGGTGCAAGCCGGGGACCGGATGCGATCCGCCTTGTTTCCAGTGATCTTGAGACCTATTCACCCTATCTTGATCTGGATCTTGGGGAAATCCCGGCCTATTACGATCTTGGCAATCTGCTGCTTAATCAGGGAGATAATGGTGACGAAGGCTGCCGCGCAATGCACAGCACCTTTTCGTCCTTGACTCAAGACCTTGATCCGTCACAGGACCAGACCCGCTTCCTCGCCCTGGGGGGGGACCATGCCATATCCTACCCCTTTATTGGTCAATGTCTGCAAGCCTATCCTGAGATGGTGCTGCTCCAGCTCGATGCCCATGCAGACATGCGGGATGGTTATGAGGGGCATCATTTTTCCCACGCCTCCATTATCAGACGCTGCCTGGATCTATTTGGACCTCAGCATCAATTGGTGCAATTCGGTGTCCGCTCCGGCACTAGAGAGGAGTTTGGCTGGATGGCGCAGAATAAAACCTTGCACTCCACCCTTGATGATTTTACGGCCTGGTTGTCGGCGTTGCCCAGTGAGCTGCCAATCTATCTCACCCTGGACCTGGATTATTTTGATCCTGGTCTGCTGCCCGGCACAGGTACCCCTGAGGCCGGTGGTGAAGATTTTCATTCGTTTATTCAGATTCTTGAAGTTTTGCGGAACAAGAATCTGGTGGGGGCTGATGTGGTGGAACTGGCTCCCGGTATTGATCCTACTGGCAATAGTTCTCTCTTTGCGGCCAAGGTCGTGCGGGAGCTTATTCTGGCGTTCCATGGAGGGTTCGTTAATGACTGATCCGCAACTCGCGCAGGATAGCTGCGAACTGTATAATGTTAAACGCTGGGGGAACGGCTATTTCTCAGTGAATGATCAGGGTAATCTCTGTGTGTTGCCGGAGAAGCGGGAAGACGGGCCTAAAATTGATTTCATGAAGGTCATAGCGGAGATAAAGGCTGAGGGTATTCCTTTTCCAACGGTTATCCGTTTTCACGATATTCTCCGCTCCCAGGTGCGCCTCCTCAACACCACCTTTCATGAGGCCATTGCCGAAAATGGGTACCAGGGCCGTTTTTTCGGGGTGTACCCGATTAAGGTGAATCAGATGCGGGAGGTGGTGGAAGAGATTATTGACGCGGGCGCGCCCTTTGCCTATGGGCTGGAGGCTGGGTCTAAATCTGAACTCATGGCTGTTCTCGCCTATAACGAAAATAGTGAGTCGTTGACCATTCTCAATGGCTATAAGGACGAGGATTATATCCGTCTGGCTCTCCTGGGGCGCAAGCTGAGACGGAAGATCATTATCGTTGTTGAGAGCTTTTCAGAATTTGAATTGATTATCCGGCTCAGTAAAGAGATGCAGGCCGATCCCATGATTGGTATCCGTACCAAGCTCGCCGTCCAGGGTAGCGGCCGCTGGTCTGGTTCCAGTGGTGATCGGGCCAAGTTCGGTCTCACGAGCAGTGAAATTCTGGCCGGGATAGAGCTCCTGCGCAAAAACGGCATGGTGAGCTGCCTGAAGCTCCTCCATTTCCATATTGGCAGTCAGGTGCCGGATATCCGCATTATCAAAGAGGCGGTTACTGAAGCCGGGAGGGTCTACGCCCATTTGGCGAAAAGCGGTATCAATATCGAATACTTTGATGTTGGCGGTGGTCTTGGCGTTGATTATGACGGCAGTCGTTCAGCCACAAATTCCTCCAGGAACTATACGGTGCAGGAGTATGCCGCAGATATCGTCACTTGCCTGCAGCAGGTTTGTGATGAAATGGGGGTGTACCATCCAAATATTGTCAGTGAAAGTGGACGCTATGTCACGGCCCATCATTCCTGCGTGATCACGAATGTTATTGATATCATCCATCAGACCAGGCTGTCGACTGATACAACGGCTAAAGGTGATGAGCATGTCTTAGTGAGCAATATGCGTGATTCTGCCGAAAAACTGAATCTGGACAATTATCAGGAAACCTTTAACGATATCCAGCAGTACAAGGATGAAACGACCAGCGCCTTTCGCTTCGGGGTCGTGAGTCTTGAGGAACGGGCCAAGATCGAAACCCTGTACTGGCAGATTATTCATCGCATTTACGGCATACTTGCTGAGGTGGATTTTATCCCCGAGGAACTCCAGCAGATCGAAGAACTCAAGGCCAGTCAGTACCTGTGTAATTTTTCGGTATTCCAGTCAGCGGCTGATACCTGGGCCATTAACCAGATTCTGCCCATTATGCCGGTCATGCGTCTTGGAGAGAAACCCGCGGCCCGTTGTTCCCTGGTTGATATTACCTGTGATTCTGATGGCAAGATTACCAATTTCATCTCCAAAGACGGGTATGAGCAGACGTTGCTGCTCCATGACCTGCAACCGGATGAGGATTATTATATCGGCCTGTTTCTCACCGGGGCCTATCAGGATGTTATGGGGGATATGCATAATCTTTTTGGGCGGCTGAATGAGGTGCATATCTATTGTGACGATGATGATCCCAGCGATTATTATATTGAAGAAATAATCAGGGGCAGTTCGGCCCAGGATGTTCTGGCCACCATGCAGTACAGCCCTGACATCATGGCCAGATCCATCAAGAAAAAGATCGACAGCCTGGTGCATAAGGGTGCTATTATACCGAGAGAAGGGGTGAGGCTGGTGGATTTTTATGAAAAATGTTTGGCAGGCTACACCTATTTAAAGAATTAGAAGTTCTGGCAACGTATTAATGGGTACCTTGAAAAACTAGATATTTCGGAGTCTACGCTTACCTGTTCAAGAACAAGGAACGGTGAAAATAAAAAGCGCAGCATATTAGTCATATGCGAGAATTTTTCTTTTTACAGTGACGCAGTAGATAGCGTAGACCTTCGATTGGGCAGGTAAGCGAGTTTACGAGACTCCTAAAGAGCAGTTTTTCAAGGTGCCCTAATGGTGATATGATCTTTTTTGGGTTGTCTTGTCAGGTTGTTATTCAAAAATGTCGAGGAAATGATAATGGCAAAAGTACTGATTATTGGAGCCGGCGGGGTTGGCTCCGTTGTTGTTCATAAATGTTGCCAGGTGCCCGAGGTATTCTCTGAGATTATGCTGGCCTCCCGCACCCTGGAGAAATGTGACGCCATAGCCGCTGGGCTTCCCATGCCCATTAGGACAGCCCGGGTGGATGCGGATCAGGTTTTTGAACTCATCGCCTTAATGGAGGATTTTCGACCCGAGCTCTGTATCAATGTGGCTCTGCCCTATCAGGATCTCACCATCATGGATGCCTGTCTGGCCTGCGGGGTTCATTATCTGGATACGGCCAATTACGAGCCCCGGGATGAGGCCAAGTTTGAGTACCATTGGCAATGGGCCTATCAGGAGCGCTTTAAGAAGGCGGGTCTCATGGCCTTACTCGGTTCCGGGTTTGATCCGGGTGTCACCAATGTCTTTACCGCCTGGGCCTTAAAGACCGAGTTTGATGAGATTCAGGAGCTGGATATCATTGATTGCAATGCCGGTGACCATGGTCAGCCCTTTGCCACCAATTTCAACCCTGAAATTAACATCCGCGAAGTCACGGCCCCGGCCCGCCATTGGCAGAACGGGGAGTGGGTGGAGAGCCAGGCCTTATCGACATCCATGGACTTTGATTTCCCCGAGGGAATCGGTCCGAAGAAAATCTATCTGATGTACCATGAGGAGTTGGAGTCCTTGACCAAGCATATCCCCACCATTAAGAAGGGGCGTTTCTGGATGACCTTTTCAGATAATTATCTCAAACATCTTGAGGTGCTGGAGAATATTGGCATGACCAGCATTAAACCCATTATTTATAACGGCCAGGAGATTGTGCCCCTGCAGTTTCTGAAGGCGGTGCTGCCGGATCCGGGTTCCCTTGGGCCGTTGACCAAGGGCAGAACCTGTATCGGTTGTCTGATCAAGGGGCTCAAGGATGGGGTGGAGAAGAAATATTACATCTATAATATCTGTGATCATGAGGCGTGCTATAAAGAGGTTGGTGCCCAGGCCGTATCATATACCACGGGTGTTCCAGCCATGATCGGCGCGCTCTTGATGTTAACCGGTGCATGGACAGGGGAGGGTGTTTTTAATATGGAACAGCTCGATCCTGCCCCATTTATGGAAAAATTGAACATGCACGGGCTCCCATGGACAGACCTTATCTTGTAGATTTTGATTCGCTGCGTGTGCCGACCCCGTGCTTTGTGGTTGATTACGATGCCATTGAGCGGAATGTGAAGATCCTGGCCGGGGTGCAAGAGCGTACCGGCTGTCAGATTCTTCTCGCCCTGAAAGGCTTTGCCATGCCGGCGACCTTTCCCCTTATTCGCCGTTATCTTGCCGGCGTGTGCGCCTCATCCCCGGATGAAGCGCGTTTGGGGCGGGAGGAGTTCCAGGGGGAGGTGCATAGCCACGCCCCGGCCTTGAGCGAAGCAGATCTTCTGGCCCATCTGTATTATTGTGACCATCTGGTATTGAACAGCTTCAGCCAATGGCATCGTTTCCAGCCCCAGATTGAGGCGTGTTCCACACCTCCCTCCTGCGGCCTGCGCGTTAACCCCTGTCATTCAGAGACCAGGGTGGCGATGTATGACCCCTGTGGGCCGGGGTCGCGGCTCGGAATCACCAGGGAGAAGTTCAATAACCAGTCATTACAGGGGATTAGCGGTCTGCATCTCCACACCCTGTGCGAAAAGGGGGCAGATTCCTTGGCCCGCACAGCCAAGGTCTTTGAACTCCAATTTCAAGACATTTTACCCCACATGTCCTGGCTTAATTTTGGCGGCGGTCATCTTATTACCGCTCCGGATTATGATCTTGATTTACTCTGTGAGGTGATTACCCATTTTCGGAGTACATACGGACTGTCCATCTATCTGGAGCCGGGGGAGGCCATTGCCATTAATACGGGAGTATTGGTGACAACGGTGCTGGATATTATCGACAATGACGGCCCCATAGCCATCCTTGATGCTTCAGTGGCCTGCCATATGCCCGATGTCCTGGAGATGCCATATCGGCCGGAAATAAGGGGCGCAGGTGTGCAGGGAGAACTAGCCTACACCTACCGGCTTGGTGGAGTTTCCTGTCTGGCGGGGGATGTGCTGGGTGATTATTCGTTTAAAACCGCTTTACAGCCGGGGGACAGGCTGATTATTGAAGATATGAGCCACTACACCATGGTTAAAACCACCACCTTTAACGGTGTGAGATTGCCCACCATTGCCCTCTACAGGTCAGAGGGTGATGACCTTAAGATTATCCGCAAATTTGCCTATGAGGATTACCGGCATCGCTTAGGGTAATGCGTGGATTGGGTCTGAAGTCTTGAAGAATTCCCCCTCTATCGGCCAGATTCGGCCCATAGAGGGGGATTCCCCTGCTCGGGTGGACAGTTAATCCTCCTCTTCCCACCAGCAATCCTGCATGTCTTCAAACTCGATGGACTCCAGAAGAAGGGGCTTGAGGCTCTGTATCAAGTATTCCGAACCGCAGTTCTGGCAGGCTACCGCGTCATTCCGCCGATGGAAGGTTGAAATCTCAACCCCATTGGCACTGCCGCAGAGAGTGCAACTGCGGAGATGAGATTCGAAAGAACGTGCTCTTTTGCTTTTTTTAATGGTCTCTTTTTCTTCGTTAAACATGACTTACCCTTTTATTGTGGTTAGGTTGCAGTGTTTTGAACTGCATTTTCTTAATTTAATTACGATGTTCACGATTATTATGTTCATGATATAATGCGTGAGCGCCTCGCTGGAGACGCTTGACGCTGTTTTCGAGAAACTCGACACCTATGAGAACGGTCAAAGTGGTGATGGTAATGATAACGGCATAGGTAAGCTGTCCGAGGCCTATGGTCGCCCCTATTGCCGCGAGCACCCAGATGACCGCCGCTGAGGTCACGCCGATGACCAGGCCATCCTTGGACATGATGACTCCTCCTCCCAGAAAGCCAACACCACTCACCACTTGTCCTATCACCCTGCCGGGATCAGCCACGCCTGTGATCAGGGTGGAGCCGAGATAGACAAAGATCTGGGTTCCCATGCAGATTAGGATGCTTGTCCTGATTCCGGCAGGTTTTCCTCTCAGTTGCCGCTCCAATCCTATTAAGCCGCCACAAAGAACAGCGGTCAGCAGCTGCCCCCAGGGGAAATCGCTAAATTGGAGAATGATCATATTCTTGCGCTACAACCAATATGTTGCAGACCCCAGTCGTCCCTGTCACAAAATTCAAAATAATTACACAGCAACTCTTCTCCGGCAAAGATGTCCCGAGTGGTGACCATGGTGTTTGTTGTGGTTAAGTTCATAATGTTACTGGCTGTTGGGCTATGATTCATGAATTGGGCATTATCAAGACAGGTGTAGATCTTCCCCCCTTCTTTATAGGTGAGATGCTGCAATTGTTGAAAAGAAGGTTCGCTGATCTCTTCACTCATGTGTAACCATTCATCAAGCTCAAAGGAGAGATCAATCTTGGGGTGAAAGGCCCACACCTCCTTGGCTGCGCCAATGGACTCTGCGGCAAAAAGTCCTATGCCGTGAATCTTGGATCGATCCAGATATGTTTTTACCTTAAGCATTGCAGTATTCGCCTTCCCTTAAGAGGTAATGGTAGGGGTCTGGGTTGAGAAGTTCGCTGAAGAAAAAATCATTGGTATCATAGGAGAGGGTGTAGTTTTCCAATAACTCTTCTCCATACTTGATATCCCGTAATGCTATTTCAGAAAAATCATCGACAAATCCTATATTGCTTGTTTCTGGAGAATGATTAATAAATCTCGCGTTGTCAGTGAGGTAGAAATAATGGCCGTTCCTCTTGTAGGTCGCATTTAACAGATGGTTCAAGGTTGGCTCATCTAGCCCCTTGCACGTTTCAAAAAAGTCTCTGGGGGGCAAGAGTTTATCGATAAAGGGGTGAAATTGCCAAATAATGGTTTGTGCAGGTATATCTTCTGCGGCGTACAGACCGAGTCCATGAATGGTGGAGGATGACAGGTAGGTCTTTATGGTTAGCATTGCGGTGTATCTCTTTTTTAAAATGAGGCGGCAAACCTCTCCATTAACAACTTGCACGGGCGGCTGTTGACGCCATTTTTCTTTTAGCAACGGGTGTGCCAAGCCATCCCCTGTGGTGGAAAAATAGTTATGATGTGGGGTTGTAGGGGGGTACTGGTTGCTAATCTATTGAATAGACGTCATTATTTGTTGATGGTTTTTTTTGCTGAAATAGTGGAGTGTTGGCGGAGGGCTTAATGGGCGAGAAATTGCCAAGCTGTAAACAAGAACTAGTAGTTCCTGTTTTATGGGATGAGGATTTTATGGGGTTGGGATGGTATCTTTTCCTGTCTTATTCCCTTGCAACAGTAAGGAAAAAGGTGAATGGGAACTTTTAGTTCCTGTCGTTTCTCTAAAAAGAACTTGAAGTTCCTCTTTTATGCGTCTTAAACTGTGGTGAGAATGGCTGCCTAAAGATAAAATGATATTGTCTTGCCAACGTACAGTTATAGGTATAGGTATCAGAAAAATTCATATGTGCTATTAATAGACGTGGTGATTCTGGTACAAAAATATCTTAGAGGGGTTGGGTTTTCCTGCCGGAAGGGGATATTGCTAAAAGCACGGCACCTAATGCCAACTAATTATTATAGGACATAATAAACGGATTGAATGAGAAAAGTTATTATCTTCATACCACCTGGGTCAAATGAAAAAAGAAAATTTTAAGCAACCAACATCTGCAAATCTTGATAGGGTAACAATAGGCTGGCGCGAGTGGCTTGCATTACCTGACCTTGGCATTTCAGCTATTAAAGCGAAAGTTGATACGGGTGCAAAAACATCGGCAATTCATGCCTTTGAGGTGGAATCTTTCCAGGAATCAGGAACAAGGATGGTCCGTTTCAAAATCCACCCTTTACAAAAACGCATGGATATCAGACTGACATGCGAAGCGCCTGTTGCTGACCAGCGTATGGTTACAGACTCAGGTGGACATAGAGAAATGCGCTATGTTATTCGCAGCACAATAATACTTGGCAGCATTAGCAAACAAATAGAAATAACCTTAACTGATCGAGACTCCATGCTGTTTCGAATGTTACTGGGACGGAGTGCCATGACTAAAACCTTCCAGGTTGATCCTGCCCGGTCATATCTGCTCGGGGTGCTCCCCTTAAAACAATACATATCTGAGAAGCTAAAATGAAAATTTGTATTTTATCCCGCAATAAAGACCTTTATTCGACCAATAGACTTATGGAGGCTGGTGCAGAGCGGGGTCATGACGTGAGAGTAATCGACCCGCTGCGGTGCTATATGACCATCACCTCACATAAGCCATCAATCAATTTTAAAGGAGAACCGCTGGAGGGTTATCATGCGGTTATTCCACGCATAGGTGCATCCATAACCTTTTTTGGCACGGCAGTTGTCAGACAATTTGAGATGCAGGGTGTCTACAGTGTCAATGAGTCCGTGGCGATTTCCCGCTCCCGTGACAAACTCCGCTCCCTCCAGCTCCTTGCTCGAAAAGGTATTGGCTTGCCTGTGACAGGGTTTGCCCATTCCACCCAATATACCAATGACTTGATCGACCTCGCAGGCGGAGCCCCACTGGTGATAAAGCTGCTGGAGGGGACCCAGGGTGTTGGCGTTGTTCTGGCTGAAACCCAGAATGCCGCAGTAAGTGTTATTGAGGCATTCCGAGGTCTCAAGACTAACATATTGGTACAGGAGTTTATCAAGGAGGCAAACTCTCAAGATCTTCGCTGTTTTGTCGTGGGTAACAAGGTTGTGGCAGCGATGATGCGCACAGGGAGAGAAGGGGATTTTCGCTCGAACATCCACCGTGGCGGCTCAGCCAAAAAGGTGAAAATTACGCCGGAAGAACGATCCACCGCTGTCAGAGCTGCCCAAATAATGGGGCTGAATGTCGCTGGTGTAGATATCTTACGCGCCAACCATGGCCCTGTGGTTATGGAGGTGAACTCCTCCCCCGGTCTGAAAGGTATTGAGGAGGCCTCTGGTAAGGATATTGCGGGGCTGGTAATTGATTTTATAGAAAAAAATGCCCAGCCTGGGAAAAACAAGACCCGGGGCAGGGGGTAGAATGCGGCCCCCTATTAATATTGGTGATACGACAATTAATCCAGGTCAGCGCAGAACCGTTGATCTGGCCATTTCCAGACTCTACAGCCGTACAGCCATGGCCATGCCGGTGCATGTTATCCATGGGAAAAAAGATGGGCCCACCCTCTTTGTCAGTGCCGCCATCCACGGTGACGAGATCAACGGTGTCGAAATTATCCGCCGTTTACTCAAACTTAAATTACTCAATAATATGCATGGCACCCTCATCGCCATCCCCATTGTTAATATGTACGGATTTATCAACTGTTCCAGGTACTTGCCAGACCGCCGTGATCTGAACAGGTCTTTCCCCGGGAATTATAAAGGCTCTCTGGCCTCTCACCTTGCCAAGGTCTTCATGGAGGAGGTGGTGTCAAAATGCAGTCATGGTATTGATCTGCACTCAGGCTCCAATCACCGAACTAATCTACCCCAGATTCGGGTCAGTCTTGATAACCCGGAAACAGAGCACTTAGCCAAGACCTTTGGCGCGCCCGTCATAATCGACTCGCGATTGCGAGATAACTCGCTCCGCGAAGCTGTAATGGACAAGGGTATACCCATGCTGCTTTATGAAGGTGGTGAGGCATTACGCTTTGACGAACCAACCATTCGCGTTGGGTTGAAGGGTGTCCTGGCAGTTATGCGCGAAATCGGTATGGTGAAGAAGACACGTCCAAGAAAGAAAGAACCACTCCAGCCCGTTATCGTTAGATCCACGTCGTGGATAAGGGCTTCTAAAAGTGGCATTATGAATCATATTGCCAAGACAGGAACCTCTGTTGCCAAGGGAGATATTCTTGCATACATTGTCGATCCGTTTGGGGACGAAGAGAAGGAAGAGATTCTCTCACCTTTAAACGGGATAGTTATCGGCA
>JAQIBE010000098.1 GCA_027859235.1 Desulfobulbaceae bacterium | reverse complement strand
CAGGGAATACTCCCATTATACAGCAAATAGCCCGCCGCTGATGGTCTTTATTTATAGTAATGATTCCTAAAGAACTTGACGGGGTTGTTGTTAATTGCAACTATGATTCAAATCAATTTAAACTAATGCGCTTCATCCAGAAGCCCCCTGCATAATTACATTTAGATAGGATATTGCTATTTCTACCACTGAAGAAAATGGTGCTGTGTTACAAAAGGATGGTTCTTATGCCATTGTCCCGCATTTTCCCCTTGGAGTCATAACGCCTGCTGAGTTGCGGAATGTCGCTGATACCGCAGATAAATTTGGAATTTCTGTGTTGAAGATAACCAGCGCCGCTCGGATTGCCATGGTTGGCTTTAAAGAGGAGCAGCTTGATGAGGCATGGGAAGATTTGCAACCGGGGGTTGGTCATGCCATTGGTTTATGCGTCCGTTCTATTAAGGCCTGTCCCGGGAACACTCTCTGCCGCCTTGGCAAGCAGGATGCCCTTGGGCTCGGTATGGAGCTTGATAAGCGTTTTCATGGTTTGGTTCTGCCTAATAAATGTAAGCTTGGTGTTTCCGGGTGTCTGAATAATTGTGCAGAGACCCCGGTCAAGGATCTTGGTTTTGTTGGCAAGAAGGGGGGGTGGACTGTCATGGTTGGTGGTAATGCTGCTTCCAGGCCACAGCTTGCCCGGGAATTATGTAAAGATTTAACCGATGACCAGGCATTAGCCATAGCGGATAAGGTGCTGGATTATGTTAAGGCTAATTCCAAGAAGATTGAGCGTGTCGGTCGGATGATTGACCGGGTTGGTTTTGAAACCTTTCAAACGGAAGTTTGCTCAATCCTTTAAGGATGCCGGTGTCCGGTTCATGTGTTAGCAGGTGTAAAAAAAATAACATGGGCAACGGGATGTCCATAGTTGCCTGAGGGGCCGGCAAGAAATCGCTGCAAATAAAATAGTGCCGGGGTGTTGCCCTGGCGCTATTTCTGTTTTGGCGTGCAGGGTCCGCTGGATAATCTTGATCCTGAATGTCTGATTGAGCATCATGGTTGGCGGTTGACAAAATAAAGATTACTGTTATATTGCTTTGGTTTTTGTTCCTGCATGAAGTAATATATGTGGCTTGACTGAATACTTTGCAACGGGGCCTATAGCTTAGTTGGTTAAAGCTCCCGGCTCATAACCGGGCGACCCCAGGTTCGACTCCTGGTGGGCCCACCACTTTCCTGTGCTCTAGTTTAAAGGAAAGTTATTATCCTTATTAAGTAAAGAAAAATAGGCGGAAATTTTTGACAACGTGGGCAATACCCTTACGAGTCTGGCTTAAAAATAAAATCCGGTTTAGCAGTTTAAACTGGTTTGTGAATAAAGGTGTAACCTCTAGGGGTTGCGCCTTTTTTTATGGCACCTGGTGTGGGGTGATTCATTGAAGACCACTACTGTACAAGGGGTTTTGGACGGTCTCAATGAATTCGCACCTTTTTCTTTGGCGGAAGAATGGGATAACGTTGGTTTGATGGTGGGCCATCCTGAGACTGAAGTGTCTGGAGTCTTAATAGGTCTTGATCCCTGCCTTGCCCTGTTTGCTGAAGCTGTTGCTGCAGGTGCTAATACGGTTGTGACCCATCACCCCCTTATCTTTCATCCGCTAAAGAAAATAGATCTCGCCAATGTTGAGGGGAGGTTGATATCCTTTGCCATTACCAACCAGTTAAATGTCATCGGCTGTCATACGAATTTTGATGTGGTTGCGGATGGTGTAAGTCATACCCTGGCCAAGAGACTTGGAGTCGAGAATGGCGCCCCCCTGACCCGGAAAAAGTGTGCGGCTGAATGCGGATTCGGCTGGTTGGGTGAAATGGCTGATTCCATGCCCGGTGCTGATTTTCTGCAGATGGTTGCAGGGCAGCTGCATCAGCCCAATATACTTGTTGCCGGACGAATGCCGAAACAGGTGCAGAGGATTGCGGTTTGTGGTGGCAGTTGTGGTGATTTAGCCCCCCTTGCCATGCAGCAAGGGGCGGATGTCTTTATCACCGCGGAAATTAAAAACAGTCAGGCACGTTGGGCTGACGATGCAGGGATGTGCCTCATTGACTGTGGTCATTTCTCAACGGAGAATGTGGCCGTCTCCAGCCTGCAGAAAATTATGCATGAGTCGATGGGGTTACCTGACGTACATGTGTCGCAGACTCAAGATCGTCCATTACGTGGCTATCTTGAGCTTGAGGCGTAATATATAGAGTTGCATTAGGTTTATAGTGAAAATAAAATAGAGAGGATTTACTTGTGGAAGATGTGCAAAAAGAGCTGAATAAACTCCTGGAGCTTCAAGATATCGATTTACGTATCAGAGCCCTTGATGAGCAGAGCATAGACGGCTATGCCCAGCTGGATGTGGAGCAGGAGGGGATTGATGCCAATATTGCTGAGGCGGAAGACCTTAAAGAGCGTCTGGAAGTGGTTGGCAAGGAAAAGCGTGATGTGGAGTATGAGCTGGAAGATGAAACAATTCGTCTGAAGGATCGTCAGGCAAAGCTTATGAATGTCCAGACGAATCGTGAGTACCAGTCGTTATTAAAAGAAATTGAGCATACGAAGGGTGATAACAAGCGGCGCTTTGAAGAGATTGAGCGTTATACTGAAATTGCTGAGGCGATGCAGCAAAAGATTATTGCTCTCGAAACTGAGGCGGCAGAGGGCGCGGTTGCCCTGGCTGAGGAAAAGGCTAAGATTGATGCCCTTACCTCAAAACTTGAGAAGCAGAAGACCAAGATTGATAAAACCCGTGGTGCTAAGGTTAAGAAGGTCACTGGCTCAATCTACAAGCGCTATGAACAACTCCGTGAGCGTCGGAACGGTATAGCCATCGTTGGGGTAACTGAAGGGGTTTGTCAAGGTTGTTATATGACTATTCCGCCTCAGCAATTCAATGAATTGATGAAGGGAGATCAGCTTCATACCTGTCCCACCTGTCAGCGCATGATGTTCCATATGCCGCAAAGTGAAGAAGAGTAATGTCCTCCCTCTTTGATGCGGCAAAGCCTCGGGATGAGGTTTTGGCCAGGCTGGCAGAACAGCTGCCGGCCGTAGTCCTGGAAGCACTTTTTCC
Source organism: Desulfobulbaceae bacterium (assembly GCA_027859235.1). Classification (GTDB taxonomy): domain Bacteria; phylum Desulfobacterota; class Desulfobulbia; order Desulfobulbales; family SURF-16; genus JAJRUT01. Next base: position 2,071 of record JAQIBE010000098.1, on the reverse strand, counting down.
TGAAATGGATGAAGCCCGGGTGCGGTCATTGATTTGGGCTGGATATGGCTCTGGCAAGAAGGACAACGAGGTTGTGGCGGCAGCTGCCCCTGCACTGAAAAAGGGTGGCCATCTTTCGCTTTATACCGACCGTGCTTCAAGGGGGAACCCTGGAGAGGCTGGAGCCGGTTTTGTTGTGTACGACAGCGAGGATCAGGAGATTGCTGGTGAAGGGGTGTATCTGGGCAAGTGTACCAATAACCTTGCTGAGTATCAGGCCCTTGTCCACGGTATCAAGCTTGTCGCACAATTCACCCCTGACCATCTGGATTTATACCTGGACTCCCAGCTTATAGTCCGGCAGGTGCTCGGTGAGTATAAGGTGAAGAACCTCCAGTTGAAACCGTTGTTTCAGCAGGTGATGAGTCTGCTTGCACCACTTCCTTCATGGCGAATCTATCATGTCCGCCGTGAGTTGAATAAGCGGGCGGATGAACTGGCAAATCAGGGAATTGATGAGAAATGAACAGGTCGTAGGGGTTTCCTCTATGATGTTAAGAATTAAAAGTGGGCGCATGATCGCTGGCATCCCAGAGATGTCAGAGGAAAGTCCGAACTCCGTAGGGCACGATGGTTCATAACGTGAACAAGGCGTGAGTCTTGGAAAGTGCCACAGAAAAGAGACCGCCTTTTACTTCGGTAAAAGGTAAGGGTGAAAAGGTGAGGTAAGAGCTCACCGCCTTGGTGGCGACATCAAGGGCATGGTAAACCCCATCGGGAGCAAGACCAAATAGGAAGGCGTTTGAGGGCGGCCCGTCCAAGGCCTTCGGGTAGGTTGCAGGAGGTGATGAGCAATCATCATCCTAGAGAAATGATCATGGCCTGCTTCGGCAGGTACAGGATTCGGCTTATAGCCCACTTTTATGTTGTATGGAGGGGTGGGGGATTTTCCCTCACCCCTTTTTTTATACCTTCGGGTAAGCGCTAGGGGTTTTATGAATATCGCTATTATTCCAGCTGGTGGAGTTGGGGCCAGAATGGGGCGCAAGAGGCCAAAGCAGTATCTTGACTTGGCTGGTGAACCAATTTTACTGCATACCCTGCGTGTTTTTGCTGATTGCGAAGATGTGGATGGTATTATAGTGGTGGTGCCCGAGGAGTATCAGGCCCAGACCCGGGAGCTTGTGCGCCATTATGCGTTGCCCAAGGTTCTCCAGGTTGTGTGCGGGGGAATACGTCGGCAGGACTCTGTGGCAAATGGTCTTGGCGCGGTGCCGGCAGGAACGAATCTTGTCCTTGTCCACGATGGGGCACGGCCCCTTGTCACGCCGGAGTTGATCAAACGCTGTCTGGACGGCGCTCAGGAGTTTGGTGCTGCCATGGCAGCACTCCCTGTGAGTGATACCCTTAAAAGGGTGGATGGGGATGGGGTAATAGAATCCACCATTGACCGTTCGTCCCTGTATCAGGCCCAGACGCCCCAGGTTATGTCAGCCTCTGTGCTGCGTCAGGCCTTGCAGCAGGCTGATGCGGATGGGTTTGCGGGTACGGATGAGGCCTCGTTGCTGGAACATATCGGCGAAAAGATGGTAGTGGTTGATGGTGATGAACAGAACATTAAGGTGACACGTCCTGGTGATTTACACATGGCTGAGAACATCCTGGCGTGGCGAGGTGCAACATTGAGTACAGAAATACGGGTGGGACATGGATTTGATGCCCATAAACTTGTGGAAGGCCGCGCTCTCGTTCTCGGTGGGGTGACCATCCCCCATACCCTTGGTCTGCTGGGTCATTCGGATGCCGATGTCCTGACCCATGCCCTGTGTGATGGGTTGCTTGGCGCGGCTGGTCTCGGGGATATCGGGGTGCATTTTCCTGATTCCGATGCAGCATACAGGGGGATTTCTTCCATTAAACTTTTGGCCCATGTCACATCACTGTTGCGGGAAAAGGGGTATGTGCTGCATAATGCTGATATTACGGTTGTGGCTGAAACGCCGAAACTGTCGCCCTATTGGTCTGGGATGAAAGCGCATCTGGCCCGGGCCTGTCAGGTGTCCGGGGATTGTTTCAATCTTAAAGGAACCAC
>JAQIBE010000060.1 GCA_027859235.1 Desulfobulbaceae bacterium | reverse complement strand
AAAAAAGGGACATCCATGGAACAACAGGATTACCGCAGCGACTGCTGAAAAGGGTTCAAAGACGTGCGGGCACGTCTCAAAAACTTAGCCACCGGCGGGCAGATTCAGTTTATCTGCGATGAACCGGTGGCGGAAAAAATGGACCGGGTTATTATTTTTGCCGATGGCAGGATGGTCAGCCGGGTCACCACCCCTGCCGGAGTGGTGATTGTCGCCGAAAAGTCATAGTGATCATGCGGTGTACAGGAGTACCCACTCACATTTCCCAGCCAAAGAGCCCACCAATCACCTCAATACACAGCGCCTTTATATCCTCAAAGATAAGATACAAGACCGGCAACAGTACCAGGGCAATCACCGTCCCGAAGAGGATGCCAAAGGCGAGACTGATGGCCATCGGGATGAGAAATTGGGCCTGGGTGCTGGTTTCCAGAATAATCGGCCCAAGGCCGAAGAAGGTGGTGAGACTGGTGAGAAGGATGGGCCGGAAACGGCGGATTGCTCCTTCAACAATCGCCTCCTTAACCGCCAACCCCTCTTTTCGCTTCTGGTTGATGAAATCAATGAGGAGCAGGGAATCATTGACCACCACCCCGGCCAGGGCAACCATACCGAACATGGACATGATTGCCATATCATAGCCCGTAAGCAGATGGCCCCATATCGCCCCGACAATACCGAAGGGAATGGCCACCATGATGAGTAGCGGCTGGGCGTAACTCCGCAGCGGAATAGCCAGGAGGCCGTAGATCACCAGCATGGCCATCCCGAGCCCCATGAGCATGGACATCTGTGAATCCTTGGATTCCTTGGATTCCCCCTCCAGATCATAGCTCAAACCGGGATAATCGGACTTGAGCTGGGCCAGAACCGTCTTTTCAACCTCTTCGAGGATGGCTGCGCTATTGGCCACCTTTTTATTCACCGACCCGGTGAGATTCGTCACCCGCTTCCGATCAGCACGATTGATCTGACTGAACCCCTTTGATTCAACCACCGAAGCGGCCTGCATGAGGGGGATCTCGCCACCGCTGGGGGTCCGAATCCGCATATTCTCCAGGTTCCACAGAAACTGACGGTCCTCCTCCGGATAACGAACCATGACCTTCACCTCATCCCGGCCGCGCTGCAGACGCAGCGCCTCGACACCATAGAAGGCGGAACGCAGCTGACGCCCCAGCTCCTCTTCTGTAATTCCCAAAGTCCGACCCTGGGGATTCAAGGTAATTTTCAGTTCCCGCTTGCCACGGGAGAGACTATTGGTGATATCCCCCACCCCGGGATACTCACCAAGGGCCAGACGCACCCTGGCCGCAGCCAGTTCAAGCACATCATAATCTTCGTGACTGAGACGAATGTCGATATTCGCCCCCATGTGCACCATATTATTTTCAAAGGCCAGGGACTCCACCCCCGGAACCTCACCCACCTCGTTACGCCAAAACTCCGACACCTCACTGGAACCAATTTCACGCTCTTCACTGGGAATGAGGAAGAGGGACATGCTTGCCAGATGGGAACCCCCACTCCCCACCGTTGAATAATAATGACGCAGCACACTGGTTTCCTGAAGCAATTTCGAGTCAAAATGGGCAATGGTCGCCCGTCCCTTCTCTTCAATCATCTCCTGAATCGCCCGGGTCTTGGAGATTGGCGTGCCCGGCGGCATCTCCAGTTTCACCTTGATGGTGTCACTCTCAACCTTGGGCATGAAATCAAACTTAACAACCCGTCCCTTCACCATACCCACCGTGATAATGAGCAGGGCAATGGCAATACCGATGGTGATATACCGCTCCTGCAGACATTTACCGAGGAACCAGCGATACGGCCCGTTAATCCATTTGGACAGAAAGTGACCGAACAGCTGCCGCCCCTCGCCAAGCTTTCTGAAGACAATAAAGGTCGGCGGCCGACGATACTTCTGGTGGCCCAGATGGGCCGGCAGGACAAAGAGGCATTCCACCAGGGAAACAACCAGAATGAGGATCACCACCCGCGGAATGGTATCCACAAACTTGCCGATATGACCTGTGACATAGAGCAGGGGAATGAAGGCGGTTATCGAGGTGAGAATGGCAAACACCACGGGCACCGCCACCTCGTAGGTGCCATCCACCGCGGCATTCAGGGGACTCTTGCCCATTCTCCGATGGCTATGAATATTCTCCCCCACCACAATGGCATCATCAACCACCACGCCAAGGGCCATGATAAAGGCAAAGAGGGAGATCATATTCAACGACACACTAGTCGCCGGCATAAACAGAAAGGCGCCGAGGAACGAGATGGGAATTCCCATCATCACCCACATGGCGAGCCTGAACTCAAGGAACAGCCCAAGCACCACCAGAACCAGGCAGAGCCCCAGCACACCATTAACGGTGAGCAGACTCATGCGCGACTGCAACGCCTCCGAGCGGTCCTTCCACACGGCAAGACTGACCGTGCCGGGCAGGTTGCCTGATTTTTCCGCCACATATTGATAAACGGTTTGGGAGATATCCTTCGGGGTCTGGTTGCCGATACGATAGATCTCAATCATCACGGCCGGTTTACCGTCAAAATAGGACGTCTCATCGGTCTCTGCAAACGAGTCGTGCACGACACCAAGATCCGCCACCGTCACCTCACGACCATCCGGTTCGGTCAAAATAGAGATCCGAGCATACTCGGCCCCGCTATACTTGCGCTCCTTGGTGCGGACCAGAATCTCACCGCTCCGGGTCTTGATGGTTCCGCCGGGCAGATCAAGGGATGCCTGGCGGATACGGAGGGCAACCTGCGCCAGGGTCAGGTTATAGCGCTGGAGACTGTCTTCATCAATCTCAATACTAATCTCATAGGGCCGAATCCCCCCGAGTTCAGCCTGGGTGATGTTCGGCAGGGTGAGGAGTTCATCCCGCACATCATCGCCGATTTCCCTGAGCGACCGTTCGGACACATCACCATACACCGCAAGAGTCAGCACCTCTCTTCTGCGGATAATCTTACTCACCACGGGTTTCTCAGCCTCACCCGGAAAGGTGACGATGCGGTCAACCTCACTCTTGATTTCCTGGAGAATAACATCCTGATCTTCACCCGGATACAGCTCCACTATGACGCTGGCAACCCCTTCAGAAGCGGTGGAACGCACCTCTTTAATCCCTTCTATACCGGTGATATTCTCCTCAATTTGCAGGATGATGCCCTCTTCAACCTCTTCAGGCCCGGCACCCGGATAGGCCACCTGAATTTCAATATAATCCAGGGCAATATCAGGGAACACCTCCTGCTTGATCTGCAGACTGACCACCAGGCCACCGACAATAAAAAACAGCATGAGGAGATTGGCGGCCACATGATTCTCAGCCATCCAGCGGATTGCAGCCTTCATGACGGATTACCTTCCTGCACACGCAACTTCATCCCCTGCGCTGCCCCGCGCAGGGGGGTGAGGATGACCCGGTCGCCGTCCTCAAGACCCTCTCTTATAATGACGCTGGTCTGATTTCTGCGCAGAACCTGAACCGCTCTGATCTCAAGGGTGGAATCAGGCTTGGCAATCCACACCGTTTCATTATCCCGCAGACCCATGCGCGAGATTTCAAAGACATTATCATATCCACGGCCGTCAATATCGACATTGACAAAACTGCCGACAACCAGGGGACTGGTATGGGGACTCTTCTCCTGCAGGACATAGGGATCATCCACCTCCACAATCACATCACGCATGCGGCTTGTCGCATCAATCTCACCACCAAACCGATCCACATATCCCTGCCAGCGATGAGTTACACCACCAATTTCCAAGCGGACCGTCACAGGAGAACCGTGTGTGCCTGCAGAACCGGCAACGGATATCATCCCGAGATCAGCCAGGGCTAAGGGCACCATGATCTCCGCCTGATCCGTACCCACCAGATTCAGCACCACATTGCCGTCACGAACATACTGGCCCATATCTACGTTTTTACTGCGAATAAAGCAATTAAACGGGGCAGTAACAATGGTGCGCTGCACATCAAGCCCGGCCAGCTTCACCTTGGCCCTGGCAGACGACACCATCCCCCTTCCACTGGCCAGTTGCGGCTCATACATAACCAGGGGATTGGGTCTTGTTTCAGTTTCACTCAAGAGTTGCCATTCCTGGCGGGCTATTTCTGCCAGACCTTCAATCTGGGCGAATTCAAGCTCAGCCCGGGCAAACTCGGCCTTGGCCTGCTCGAGGGCGAGGATGGAATCGGTGTCTTCAATTTTAAACAGCACCTCTCCCTTCTTAAAGAAACCGGACTGGACAAGGCTGGGTGCAGTGAACACCACCGCGCCGGAGACCTGCGGGGCCACATCAACCTCCAACAGCGGCTTCACCAGACCAGTGCCAGTGACCTGCAGATGCAAACGGGTGGATTGAGCGGTCACCACATCAACCACCGCGCCGCCGCTTGCCTGAATGAGACGTTGCGGCGTCTGCTTGTGTTGAACCAGCCGCATGGTAATAAAACCAGCAACACCAATAATAACGAGGAATAGAATTAGGCGATTTATCTTCTGCATTGTGGTCATCATTTCTGTCTCTCTCCAATCCGGAGTGCGTCCATTTCAGCCGCCATCCAGCGCCCGCCCAGGGCTCGGGCCAGCTGAATACGACTTGATATCTTCTTGCGTCTTACCGTAACCACTGCCATCAAGGCTTGGGCATGGCTCACCTGGGCGGTCAATACCGGCAGAAAGGTGTCAAGCCCCTGCTGATAGCGCTGCAGGGACAAACGCAATGTCGCCCCGGTGACGTCTGCATAGGTTTTAAGCTGGACATATTGGCCATCCACCCCCTGCTCCCTGGCCAGACTGTCCTCCACATCCCCAAAGGCCCTGAGCACCGTCTGGTGATAGCGTGCCAGCTGCTCACGAAACCGTGCCTGCCTATGCTCAACATCGGCCTTCCGGCTACCACCATCAATAAGGGGCGCACTCACTGCCACCAAAAGGTTCCAGAACACATTGGGATTTTGGAGTAAATGCTGCAAGCTACTGGAGCTGCTGCCGTAATCGGCGCTGAGGTTAAAACTGGGGAAACGGGCGGCAATGGCCACCGCAATATCCGCATCCATGGCCTGCAAACGCAGAAAGGAGCCTTCCACATCAGGGCGTCGGGCCAGCAGCTCAGAGGGAAGGCCAGCCACATATGTGGTTTCAATCTCAGGCAGACCGGTCAACAAACCAAGATCATGTTCCCCCGGCCTGAACCCCAGTAAGATTGCCAGACTGTTTTCGGCCGCCACCAGATCACCTTCAAGAACAGGCAAGTCAGCCCTGATTCTGAGGAGATTCTGCTTGGCCTGATATACATCAAGGCTTGGGGCCACACCGCGATCATAGCGCAAGCGCACAAGGGATACGGTCTTGTCAAAAGATTCAATCATCTGCACGGTAAGATCAATCTTGGCCCGCAACTCCAGCACCAGATAATAGGCTTCAGCAATTTCAGCTGACAGACTTATATAGAGGGCTTTCACATCATTTTCAGACGCCAGACGGAGGAGGGATGCTGACTGACGTTTATTGGCAAGTTTTTGCCATACATCAAGCTCATAACTGGCAGCCACCGACAACTGGTGGGTTGGATAACTGGAGGAATTAGGCATCGACTGCGAACGACCTGTCCCTGCTGAGCCATTGATATCCGGATTTTTATTCGCACCCGCCACTCTTTCCAGGGCCTGGGCCTGCTGCAGCCGTGCCCATGCCATCTCCAAATCAAGATTTTCCGAGAAACCACGTCTGATTAGGGAATTCAGCTTGTCATCACCATACATCTCCCACCAGCGCTGGGTGGTGAAAGAGGCCGGTTCACCACGCCTGTAATCCCCGGCAAACGTTTCAGCAAAACCGGTAACTTTCTGGGCCTGGTCCGCATGGAGAGAACAGCCGCCAAGAAGCAGCACCATGGACAGCCAGCAGATGTTAGTTATAAAAGACTTCATTCTTGCATCCCCTTCACTATAAAGCCAATGAGCAAATCAACCACACCACTGGACACCTTCTCTTCACCCAAATAAAAAAGAGGAGGCTGGTTGTGACCGGTCAGGGTCTGACTCATGGCACCCAGGGCAAAGCGCAGTTTCCATGATACCTCTGCGCGACTCGTACGAGGCATGGCCTGACAGAGTAAGTCCTTGAGCATCTCAATAACAGGCATAACCCTGTGCAAGAAGATCTCCCGCACCGTCTGATCCGGCTCACTCAGGGCGCGGCCAACAATAATACGGAAATAACCGCCGCTTGCACCCGATTGGAACAGGGCAAAGGTTGGCTCGATGAAGGATCGCATCGCCTCTTCAATGGTTGGCGGTTGTGGTTCTTCCTGAGACTTCTTGGCGACCCGGCTGAGCCGCTGCACCCGCTCCTCGTTTATCGGCGTCCAATGCATATCAAAAATAGCCGTAAGGAGCGCCTCTTTTGAACCAAAATGATAATTCACAGCAGACAGGTTCACCCCAGCCTTACTGGTTATGGCGCGCATGGTGGTATGATGGAAACCTCCATGGGCAAACAGCTCCTCGGCCGCCTTCATTATTTTGGTCTTGGTTGTCATAGGTTGGAATGGTTGTTGTTATTTTTTTGGGGGACAGCGCTCGTAAGGTTACTAAGGCATTCACGGAAAGCTTTTTTTACCTTACACGTTGTCATTCATCCGCATAGTTAAAACAGTTGTTTGAAATGGTCAATCCATTTATTCTCTAAAAAAACTTTTCACCTGAAAAAAGATCATAACATGCTTATATAACTATTCTTTTAGTAAGATCATCCATGGATTAATTTCCCATAAATCACTTCTCAGAATAGATGTCTTTTCTCTTGTTTTTGGAGAAAACACCCTGTAATATTAACAAGAAGTAATCCTCCACAGGAGGGACTTGACAACCACGTAATGGTGTTTATTTTTCTTTTTTTATATATTTTCACATCTTTCAAGGAGCAATTCCCATGGCAAGTGACAAAATAATTGAAGTATCCGATGCTGATTTTGACGAAAAAGTTCTCAAAGCATCCCTCCCCACCCTTGTAGATTTCTGGGCCCCCTGGTGCGGCCCGTGTAAGGCCATCGGCCCCATGATTGCCGAACTGGCAGCTGAGTATGACGGCAAGGTGCAAATTTGCAAGATGAATGTCGACGACAGCCCGGAGACCCCTGGAAAGTATGGTATCCGCGCCATCCCGACCCTGATTTTCTTTAAGGACGGCGAGGTTGCCGACCAGGTCACTGGTGCCATTGGCAAGCCCCAGCTCAAGGCCATGTTGGATAAATAAGCTGTACAGCCAGTCTGACTGAAAAAAGTGGAACCACTGTTCCACTTTTTTTTGCCTCTTTTCAATCCATTTTCCAGGGTAACCATGAAAGTCGATCATCAGCTCATCATTGTCGGCGGTGGCCCGGCAGGACTTACAGCGGGTCTCTATGCGGCCCGTGCCATGCTGGATGTCACCCTGCTTGAAAAAGGCGCGCCGGGCGGTCAAGTCTTAAACACCGACTGGGTTGACAATTATCCGGGCTTTCCCGATGGTCTCTCAGGCTTTGATCTGGCGGATAAGATGACAGCCCAGACCAAACGTTTTGATCTTGAGATCAAACAGGCCCCCGTAACCGGCATGGATCTCCAAGAAGACGTCAAGACATTACATCTGGAAGAAGGCGGTACGCTTACCTGCCGGGCAGTAATTCTGGCAACAGGAGCGCGGCCCAACCACATCGACATTCCCGGCGAAACTGAATTTGCAGCAAGGGGCGTCTCCTACTGTGCCACCTGCGATGCACCATTTTATCGCGGCCGTATTGTGGCTGTCATTGGCGGCGGCAACACCGCCATCCAGGAGGCATCCCATCTCACCAAATTTGCCGACAAGGTATATGTCATCCACCGGCGCGATGAGCTCCGTGCCACAAAGATCCTCCAGGAGAAGGCCTTTGCCAATGATAAAATTGAATTTGTCTGGGATACCGTCCCCACTGCAATTACCGGGGACAAAAGCGGTGTAACGGGAATTGAACTTAAAAATGTTAAAACGGACAAGACATCCAGTCTGGATGTTGAAGGCGTCTTTGTCCTCATCGGTCTTCGCCCGAACAATGAGATGCTCCCCATGGAGCAGCTTAAGACAAAGGATGGGTTCATCGTCACCGACCAGGAGATGCATACCTCCATCCCTGGAGTTTTTGCCGCAGGCGATCTCATCTCTAAAAACTTTAGGCAGATTGCCAATGCTGTGGGCGAAGCCACAACCGCCTGCCTATCTGCCGAGCATTACCTGGCCCACCTACCCGACGAGTAACGGGCCCATATTTAAGATCAACCGGCAGAGGCCAGCAATTATTTACAGGTTGCCCCATTCTGTAACACAAAGAAACCCATACGCTCACCAGCCCGCCCCCTCCTGCCAGCACGCCTTTTTTATGGCATAAAAAAAGGTTCTACGTTACAAAGATTGACATCGTATAAATCTATCCGCCTTACCCTAAACCAATCTAAACCCAAAACACATTACCTATGAAGAAATTACTCTACGCACTTATTCTGGCCGCATTTGCCCTTACCAGTTCCGGTTGCTCCTGGCTCAATGATTCTTCCACACCGCCATCGCCTGAATTCATTGCTGCAGATGCCATGGAGGATTTCAACACAGGGCAATACAGTGCTGCCCTCAAAAATTTTCAAATATTAAGAGATCGCTTTCCCTTCAGTGAATACAGCCTCATGGCTGAACTGAAAACAGGAGACTGTCATTTTTACCTTGGTCAACACCTTGAAGCCATTGCAGCCTATCAGGATTTTGAACAGAATCATCCCACCAACGAAGCCATTCCCTATACCCAATTTCAAATTGGCATGAGCTATTACAAACAACTTACCACCATTGACCGTGACCCATCAGCGGCGCACCTGGCGATCTCAACCTTTTCAAGACTCATTCGCACCTTCCCCAAATGCCCCTATGTTCAAGAGGCACGGGCAAGAATTATTGCCGCAGAAAATTTTCTGGCAAATCACGAACTCTATGTCGCCAATTTTTATATTAAAACGGATAAACTCAAGCAAGCGGCCACACGACTTGAGTTTCTGCTGGATAATTTCCCAACCACAACTGCCGGTCCCAGGGCTGAAGAGCTTCTTGCCATCCTAAAAACAGGTGAAAAGCCAAACGGTTCGTGGCAGGACTGGATTCCAGAAATAGGCATGCCGGACTGGGAAACATTTAAAACCATTGGCGCCCGTCAGTCCCAGTAAAGTTATACCGCACAACAAAAAAAGGCGCCGGGGAAACCCGGCGCCTTTTTTTATTTGTCAGTGAGCAATCGCCAGTCAATAGTGTTCAAGAATCAGCGCTTTCACCTTTCCCGTATCCGCGACCACATCAACACCTTCAAGCTCAATAAACTGATACGTCTCAATATCGCGGGCCTGCATCCCCCGCTCATAATACTTATCATAGTATTCCAACAGAAGTTCACACGCCTCAGCAAATTGATGTTTAGAGATATAGTTCTCCACCTTTTGCTTATTCTTACCCCCAAGTTTCCTGGCAATACGCTGCACTGCTTCAAGAAGCTGCTGCGTGTCATCCACCCCATACTCAGCCACCAAGCGCTGTACCCGCCTCTTGAGGGGAATTGCAATGGAAACCACCGGCGCCTTTCTCATCTGGCGATAGAACGGCTCAGGCACCGACACACTACCAACCGAAGCAGACTCATTCTCCACCACCACCACACGTTTCTTATCAATTAGTTGCCACACCTCAAACAGATTGTTCTCATACTGCTCACTGGTGGGTTGTAACCCTTCATTAATATGACCAAACACCGAGCCCTTATGATTTGCAACACCCTCAAGATCAACAATCTGCACATCTTGGCGGGCCAATTCAAGCAACACGTCGGTTTTGCCGGCTCCCGTATACCCCCCGAGAATAACCATATTGGCCGGCTCAGCAAAGGAGGCCCTGATATACCGGCGATACGCCTTATACCCCCCCTTAATTCGGCTCACATTCATGCCGCCAAGACGCATCAGCCAGCAGACGCTCTCACTGCGCATGCCTCCACGCCAGCAATAAAAGACAAGATGTCTGCCCTTGGCAAGATTACGGACCCGCTTCACCATTTCAGCAAGGCGGGGACCGGTAAATTTTAACCCATGCTGAAAGGCAATCTCCTTACCTGCCTGCTTATAGAGTGTTCCGACCTTTGCCCGCTCTTCATCGGTGAACAGAGGGATATTGACGCTGCCAGGGATATGTCCCTGTGCATATTCACCCGGAGTGCGTAAATCCACTACAATCCGTTCAGGGTCTGCCAGAACATCTTTTACCTTCACCAGGGTCATCCTGAAATCTCCGGTTTTTTCTTGTGCATCTTTTTATCATACCGTTCCTGTTCACTATAGATACAGCCGCAATAGGGCTGCCGATACAGATCCAGCGCTATGGACTGATCAATCCCCCATTGCCACCCTTCGCGAAAATCCTGATATAAAAATTCTACGTTATACTTCGCCGCCATGTTCTCACCAATGGCGGCGATAAGCCCATGATTCTGATAGCGACTGTACAGCAGGGTGGTCGTAAACCCTTGCAAACCAAGTTCCTTTGTTTTTCTGGCCACCTCTTCAAGCCGCATCAGGTAACAAATCCCGCAACGACCCTCCTCATAGAAGACAACCTTGCGTAAATATTCAGTGAGACCATACTCCGCGGCATACTCAGTCTGAACACCTGTTGCCGCGCTGCATAACCGCATGGATGCCAAACGTTTTTTGAATTCACGAAAGGGATGGATATTGGGATTGTAGAAATAGCCCGTGAGCTGGTGCCCCTGTTTCTGCAACTCTGCTATGGGATAAACAGAGCAGGGACCGCAACAGGCGTGGAGGAGGATATTCATGATTACAATAGGTGTTTAGTTAGGGGCCGTTAAGAATGGCGACCAGGTAAGCGTAGACTCCGGGTAAGCGCAGACTCCGTTATAGCAATTTCTTTATGGCCCTTATGCAGCTTGGAACATCTCCGTTGGCCATGCTTTTTTTACAACTGCTCAGGTGGTAATGGTGACCTATACCGCAAGCTTATACTCCTTCGGCTCAATGCTATACTTATGGATCTTATAGTTAATGATCCGCAGGGAGGTATCAAGATACTTGGAGGCCTTGGTTTGGTTGCCGCCCGTATGCTTCAACGCCTCAACAATGAGCTCACGTTCATAATGTTCTACGGCAGCAGCAAAAGACATGGGATTCTTATTAGTGGAACTCTCCGCGGTTTGCAGGGTGGGAGGCAAATGATAACTCTTGATGGCATCGTCATCACAAATCAGCACCGCACGCTCAATACAATTCTGCAGCTCCCGAACATTACCCGGCCAATGGTACTGCATAAGGAGATCAATGGCAGGGGTTGAAATACGGGCAATATCCTTATCATTCTCCCGGCAATACTTCTGGAGGAAATACTCCGCGAGAAGCAAAATATCAGTGCGCCTCTTGCGTAACGATGGCAGATAAACAGGGAAGACATTGAGACGATAATAAAAATCCTCCCGAAACTTGCCCGCTGCAACTGCCTTTTCCAGATCGACATGGGTCGCTGCAACAAGGCGCACATCACATTTAACCGGGGCAATCCCCCCTAGGCGCTGGAACTCCCGATCCTGAATCACATTCAGGAGTTTCACCTGCACCATCGGACTCAGCTCACCAATCTCATCAAGAAATAGGGTTCCGCCCTCTGCAACCTCAAAACGGCCCTTCTTGGCGGCATGAGCCCCGGTAAACGCGCCTTTTTCATGGCCGAACAATTCACTTTCAATAAGTGTCTCGGGAAGGGCTGAACAATTTACCACCACAAAGGGTTGATCCGCCCGCTGACTGTTATAATGAATGGCCTTGGCCACAAGGGTCTTGCCTGTGCCGGACTCACCCCGCAAAAGCACGGTGGCATTGGACTCAGCCACCCGGTGAATCATGTCAAACACTTCGCGCATACGGGAGGAGTTGGAAACAATATTACCAATCTGATACTTACCGGACAACTCTCGCCTGAGTGAACTGTTCTCATTGACCAGCTTACGTTTCTCTTCAGCAAAGGCCTGAATCCGCACCACAGACTGGGCAATGAGGCCGGAGATAACGGCAAGAAACTGCAGATCATTCTCAAAATCAAGCCCCTTCCGGTATTCACGATCAACACTCAACGCACCAATAACCTGCTGACCATGCTTCACAGGAACACAGAGAAAAGAAATCTGTTTTTTTTGATTCAGATCGCCACGGGACCTGGTCCGGTTGAGAAACAATGGTTCATCGCTGATAGAGGGCACGACAACAGGTACGCCACTGGCTACCACCCGACCAGTAATCCCCTCCCCGACTTCATACTTCCCCCGATTACGGGCTTCAGCAGTAAGACCATGGGCAATTTCAATTTCAAGCTGAGATGTAACCGGATTAATAATGGTGACAGTACCGTTATGCATCTGCCATTGACCAGACAGGATATCCATAATCTGCTCAAGGCAGTCACGCAAATCCGTGGATGAGGCGAGCACCTTGGTAATTTCATACAAGGTGGTTATCTCTGCTAATTTCTGACTCTGATCTTCACTCATATTCGCCCTGTCCAATTCAGCTGACTCTTTTTAAAACCGATTTAACCCAAGTAATACATGGGGGACTATATTACAAATATGAAAAAAAAACGAGTCACTAATTCTAATTTGTAAAATGAAAAATATGCATTTTACTCCAGGCGGAAGAGTAAGAAAACCATCTCTACAGAAACAAAAAAGAAGTGAAACGCAGACACGTGCCAGACCATGACAGTCCACAGTTAAACACAACTACCTGCAAGAGATCTAACAACCAAACATTTTTGCTTCTGAATCCGCAGGACAAATAACCAGGATCTCTTTCTTATTGAGACTCATGAATTTTGAGGTATAAAGCGCTTCACCACTATCCACATGAAATACAGTGGCACAGGTGACAGGCAGGAAGTCGATATCATCCGCATCGAGAAAATCAGTGACCCGTTCCTGGGGTAGAAGATGAATGATCCCTTCAACCTTAAGACGACCAATAAAAATAACTGCATGAAATTTTTCTTTTTCAACTTGCGCAAAAATCATAAAAGACCCCCGTCAAAAGAGACTGTTCCCACCTGCAGGATTGGCTAAATACGTATAGTTTTTTTTAAGAATATTCTAATAGAGTGACAAAAATCAACCGCAAGGAGTATTCGCTCTTTCATCACCACATCCCCTCTCACTGTTCCGTTTCACAATAAAGACAACCACAGCCATTGGCTGCACCTTTATAATCTTGCGCTGCACCCCGTGTGCCTTCATCTCATCACAAAAATCCGCCGGATAGTGCAAACTCGTATCAATCAATCGGCACCAAGACCCTGTCACAACTGGAGGGAGGGTAAAATCCACCGGTACGGAACCGCCGTTCACCATGACCAGGAAATCAGCATCAGGAATTTCCTCTAGCCCATGCCCATGCAGAACAAATCCGAGGCTATGCACCGAGGCGTCCCATTTCTGTTCCTCCCCGCCTTCACCCCACCAGCTGATCCCATTTTTATTCGTCTCACTATCTGCAAAAAAATCACAGCGGCGGAAAATTTTATGTTTCCGTCTCAAGGCTATGAGTTTTGTAAAAAATCGCCGCAACCCCCTCTGTTTCTGGGCATCCTGCCAATCAATCCAACTGAGTTCATTGTCCTGACACCAGCAATTATTATTTCCCTGCTGACTCCGACCAAACTCGTCGCCCGCCATCAGCATGGGCACCCCTTGGGAGAGCAGGAGGATCACTGCCATGCTTTTTACTCGACGACTCCGTAAATCAAGAATGACCGGGTCTGTCGTAACCCCCTCTGCCCCAGAGTTCCAACTGATATTGTGATTATCACCATCACGGTTTTCTTCACCATTTCTGTTATTATGTTTATCATTATAACTCACCAGATCAGCCAGGGTAAAACCATCATGGCTTGTGACAAAATTGATCGAGTTATAAGGCCTGCGGCTGCTCCACTGATAGAGATCAGAGGAGCCGGCAATGCGAGTGGCAAGATTAGCAACACAGTTCTCATGACCACACATGAAGGCCCTCAGGTCATCACGAAAACGGCCATTCCATTCGGCCCAGCGCCGATCGGTTGAGAAGCTCCCCACCTGATAGACACCTGCAGCATCCCAGGCCTCAGCAATAATCTTGGTGTTCGCCAGCACAGGGTCTTCAGCAATCTGCTCCACCATGGGCGGATTACTCAAGATCTCACCGGTAGGGGAACGCCCCAGGATTGAGGCCAGATCAAAACGAAAGCCATCCACATGCATCTCCATGACCCAATAGCGCAAACAGATCATGATGAAATTACGCACCAGTGGATGATTACAGTTAATGGTGTTTCCGCAGCCTGAATAATTCATATATTCCTTATTCGGCCCCAGGAGATAATAAATTACATTATCAATGCCGCGAAAAGAATAGGTTGTACCATCATAATCGCCCTCGCCAGTGTGATTAAACACCACATCCAAAATAACCTCAATGCCTGCCGCATGCAGACAACGCACCATTTCCTTGAACTCATCAACCTGGCGGCCATGCAGACCATCTGCAGCATAAGAGGCCTTAGGCGCAAAAAAACATATGGGGTTATACCCCCAGTAATTTTTTAAATATTCACCCGTCTCAGGATCTTTAAAGAGTTTTTCATTCTCGAAGAATTCCATAACGGGCATGAGTTCAACTGCGGTGATGCCGAGCTTCTTTAAATAGGGAATCTTTTCAATGATCCCACGATACGTACCTGGATGTTTCACACCTGAACTTGCATGCTTCGTAAAACCCCTGACATGCATCTCATAGATAATAGAATCTCTTAAGGGAATATTGAGAGGCCGATCCCCCTGCCAGTCAAATTCATTTTTGCAGATCACGCCACGCCGCGCAAAATCACGCCCGCTTTTTGTCTTACCCTGCAGCTCCTCTGCCCTGCCCCATTCTTCACCATTGGAAAGGGCATGGGCATAGGGGTCCAGAACAACCCGGTCAGAACTGAAAAAATGGCCTGAACCATACGGGTCATACGGACCAAGTAAAAGATAACCGTACTCTGTATTCTCGGGCAGATCATCCAGCATAATATGCCATATATCACCCGTCTTATTGATGATATGATCCAGTTCAATTTCAGCCCAGGCATCCGTCTTGCCCGCCTGAAACAGGAGAAGAGAAACCGATTCGGCATGGCGTGAGAAAAGGGCAAAGTTGAGTTTATCGCCATGCAGACTAACCCCCAGGGGAAGAGGCACACCTTGACGATTTTGAAGAGGGGACATACCTGTCTCACCTATTTAGTAATAATTATCATTGACAAGCGCACTGTTTATGCTTAATTTTATCTGCATAGGGCAACTGCCCCACACCAGTAAACAGTTTTGCGGGATCAGCTTGGAAAACAGTCCTAAATAACTTAGGTCATTTTACTCATATCTAGCCGGAGGTTACCATGGAACTTTTCGAAAAACTTGGAATTAACAAACAGTTATCCCCAACCATTGACTGGGATCTCATCCCTGCCGAAACATTTGCGATCTTTGAAAGCTGGGGCGGCAAAGACCAGCAACGTTTGCGCAGTGGAAGTGAACGCTATTATTATTTTTTCGTTGATGGCTGGGGCAGTCCCCCATCATTATGTTTAATGGAACGGGGCATCAAACACGCCCGGATTATCGCCACTATCGATGCACCACAGGACCTTATAGACCAAGCCATTAAGGATGAGGGGTTGTCCAAGAGTTTTGACCGGAATTACGCTATTAACGAGGGTCTTAAGACATGGCTTCTTGACAATGTCGTCGACAGCACAGACCTCTCCATGGTTCACCCCATAGTAGCAGAAGAACCACCCGCCCTTGAGGCTGCTGAGCTTCCAGCCCCAAACACACCTCTGCCTGAGAATATTACCCCCGTACAGCTCACCAGCACAACGAAAACAGCCCAGGAAGATGAGATTTTGGGTATTTTATCAAAATACAACTTCTATGATTCATCCCGCAACCAGAATGGCTCTTTTGCCAGCTTCCTTGTGGACAGTGGCGATAATCAGACCATCAGTGACAAGGCTACAGGTCTCATGTGGCAACAGGGTGGAGCTGACCTCACCTCCATTAGAAAAATGCGGGCCCATGTTGACCATTTAAATGCCGAGGATTATGCAGGGTTTTCCGATTGGCGCCTCCCCACCATGGAAGAGGCCTTTTCCCTCATGACCCCTGATGTCCAAAACAATGACTTACACATGGATCCATGCTTCAAAGATGACACACCTTTCATCTTTGTCGCAGAAAAACGTAACCCCGGCGGCTACTGGTTCTGTGACTATAAACAGGGCACTGTCTTTTGGGCCTCCGGTACAATTCCAGGGGGGTATGGCAAGGTGTGCCGAACTATTTAAACCGCAAGGCATCTCCGCCCAGAAAAGGTTCTGTTCTCCTCTGAGAACAGAACCTTTTTTTATGTCCTTGCCCGATACAACTGATGATGGACACGATCACCTGATCCACGAGCACTATATGCATATAACAATAGAAATAAATTGTGCAGACACAGAATAATGCTTAATTACTCAGGTGGAGGTGGCCATACTGGGCAGCTTGCTGGATATTAAAACTTAAACACACCACATCACCGGACAGACAACTATGAAAAGAATCGTTCCGACACTCCTGATCCTCATGGCCGTACTCCTTCCCACGAGCCTCACCGGCTGCTCGTCAGAAGATCGCCAGGCCATCACCGACAAAGAGGCCAAAAAACAAACCGATCGTATCCGGCAGACCATTGACAAGGCAAGGGATGCCGTACGCCAGCTCGAAAAGCATAATGAACAATTGCCGGATTAGCACCTCAGCAGAGTTCAGGCCCGGTCAGGCCGCCGCACTCCTCCCTTGACATCCATCCGGATCGTTCGTAAATATAATTTCATATAAATTAAGATGGATCTTTTTACTCTCACATCACTCTACATAACATGACATCACAAACAGACATCAACAGCCAAGTCACCGAGATCACTCCCTTACTCCAACAGATCCGCGCGGAAATTTCAAAAGTAATCGTGGGGCAACACGATCTCATCGATCGGCTCATCACCGGCATGCTCTGCAATAACCATATCCTCATTGAAGGGCTGCCGGGTCTGGCAAAGACCCTGGCCGTCACCACCATGGCCCAGGCCACAGGCACCAGCTATAACCGTATTCAGTTCACCCCGGACCTCCTGCCCGGTGACCTCATCGGCACCCTGATTTACAACCAGAAAGACGGCGCCTTCTCCGTTAAAAAAGGGCCTGTCTTTGCCAATATCATCCTGGCCGATGAAATCAACCGCGCCCCGGCAAAGGTGCAGAGTGCGCTCCTTGAAGCCATGCAGGAACGACAGGTGACCATCGGCGACACCAGCTTCAAGCTGGATGAACCATTCATGGTCCTTGCCACCCAGAATCCGGTGGAGCAGGAGGGAACCTACCCCCTGCCCGAGGCCCAGGTTGACCGTTTCATGTTCAAGCTGAAGGTCTCCTACCCCACCAAGGCTGAAGAGCTACAGATCCTCCGCACCATGTCCACCGGCACAGACATCACGGTCAATGCCATACTCTCCCCGTCCCAGATTATCGAGTTTCGCGGGATTGCATCATCCATCTTCATCGACCCACGAGTGGAGGAGTATATTGTCAATCTGGTGGCCGCCACCCGGAACCCGGCCGACTATAATCTGGACATAGCCCCCTTTATCGAATTTGGCGCATCCCCCAGGGGGTCCATCTTCCTGGCCCAGGCAGCCCGGGCCACAGCCCTCCTTGACGGGAGATCCTATGTCACTCCCCAGGACATCAAGGACATCAGCCTCGATGTCCTGAGACATCGCCTCATGCTCACCTATGAGGCCGAAGCTGAAGAGGTGGATTCCGAGCAGCTCATCACCCGCATAATGGAAACCGTTGAGGTTCCTTGACGCTTCGCTTGAGGGGTTTAGTCTGAAGGCTGTTAGGTATTTAGACTAAACACGAGACATCAACCCTAAACGGCTAGGAGCGCCAGCACCGCAGCCTAACCCCCTAAAAGCCTAAACCAATGATCAATAAAGAGCTACAGCATAAGATCCGCCATATCCAGATCATGGCCAAAAAGGCTGTCACCGATATTCTCGCCGGTGAATACCACTCCGTCTTTAAGGGACGGGGCATGGAATTTGATGAGGTCAGGGAGTATCAGCCGGGGGATGACATCCGCACCATTGACTGGAATGTTACCGCGCGCACCGGTGTCCCCCACATCAAGCGCTATGTTGAAGAGCGTGAACTCACGGTCCTCCTCCTGGTGGATCTTTCAGGCTCAGGTCAATTTGGTTCAGCAGGAAAGACCAAGAATGAAGTTGCAGCCGAACTGTGCGGGCTGCTGGCCTTTTCCGCAATCCGCAATAACGATAAGGCGGGGCTGCTGGTTTTCACCGATGATATCGAGTTATACATCCCCCCCCGCAAGGGAACCCGCCATGTCCTGCATATCATCCGTGAGGTCTTACGACTGCAGCCCAAAGGGAGGAAAACAGACATCAACCTTGCCTTAAACCATATCGCCAAACTGTTTAAGAAGAAGGCGGTGCTGTTTCTCATCTCTGACTTTCGTGCCCCGGATTTTTCCAAGTCCATTCGCGTGGCCGCAAAACGCCATGACATCATCACCCTCTCCATCACCGACCCTGCGGAAATGGTTCTTCCCAAGACAGGGCTGGTGGAATTCAGGGATAATGAGACAGGTGAGATTCTTTTGCTGGACAGCTCCTCAAAGACGGTACGCAAGAACTTCAAGCGCATCAACACAGCCCGGCAGGCTGACCTTGCCACCCTGTTCAAAAAACAGGGTATTGACCACATCCCCATCATGACTGAAGATGATTATGTGAGTGATCTGGTGCGTTTTTTCAAATCCCGTGACCAACGAAAGGTGCATTGATGCGGCTGCTTCTGTTCTGTCTGTTTTTCATGTCGCTTACCCCGGCCATGGCTGCTGAACCCATCACCATTCTTGAGGTGAAAGAGCAGCATAACGGGATCATTGCCAGTTTTTCACTGACCGGCAACACCCTCACCCGTGACCCTGAGGACCATCCCCAGGTGAGTTCCGTTGACCGGCTGCAGGGTGAACTCACGGTGGAGAGTCCGGAAGCATACGTTATGCAGCTGCCCGTCTTTTCAGGGGCGGCCTTTGGCGACTTTACCCTGGTGGAGCGGGGCAAGACCAGTCGCTTCCGCACAGGCGACATCATCTCCAGGACATCGTCGTGGCTCATTGAACCGTACAACCCGGGGGAATACACTCTGCCCGCTCTCATCATTACAGGTACAGCCCAAAATGGCGCGGTGGAGACCTTCACCCTCAACCTACCTGCGGTTCATGTGCGTGACCTTGACGCAGCAGACCAGGACTTTGACATCCTTCCCCCCCGGCAGATCACAGAAAACAACCCATGGCTGCTCATTTTGACCGCCATCGTCATCGTCGCACTTCTGATCCTTCTGGTCATCTGGCTAAAAGGACAGAAACGGGAGCGCCCGCTTTCACCAAAACAGCTGGCCCGTGCCAGGCTGCATGGGCTCCAGGGGGACAGCAAAGAAAAGGCCATGCACCTCTCTGCGATCATCAGACAATTTCTGGATGCTAATTTTAACCTCTGCACCAATGAGAAGACCTATAAGGAGTATGAACCGTTCATCACCAACCATCCACATATTCACAAAGCGAACATCATTCTTGCCATACTCGAGTCATGTGACCACAGCAATTACAGCAACACGCCATTATCTGCTGAATCCATGGCTGAACTGATCCAGCAGGCCCTTGACTATATTGAGGATTGCGCAGAACCGCTGCGGCCGGGCGAGGATACGAAGACCTGCGGCAGATGGTGAAAATGAGAAAATTGCCAGTTTGGCAATTTTAGAGAGGGGTGAGGTGTGAGGCGTATTCCCCCCTACACTCTTCACACCTCACCCCTAACACCTCACCCCTAACATGATTCAGGGGTTTAGCTGTTTAGCTAGCTTAACCATAAGATACAATATGCCATAGACAAACTCGATAACACAGAACACACCTCTTAGACTACAGACTACAACCCTAAACACCTACTAACCTAACCAATGACCCTTGCCCACCCCTGGTTCCTCTGCGGACTGCTCATCATACCAATTCTTGTCCTCCTCTACTTTCGTGGACGCAGGAATCGTCCAGCCATTGGCTACTCCGACCTGTCCGCTCTGCGGATCTCTGGTCAATCGTGGCGTCAGCACTTCATTCACCTGCCGTTTCTGCTGCTCATAGCAGGACTCATCCTGCTCATTATCGGGTTGGCCCGCCCCCAGGAGGGGATTGAGAAGATGGAGGAGATCAGCCACGGCATCGGTATTGAAATTGTTGTTGACCGCTCATCCTCCATGGGTGAAGTCCTGAGTTACGAAGGGCAGCGCATGAACCGTCTGGAAGCGGTAAAAATCGCCTTTAACCGCTTTGTCTTTGGTGACAACAGGAAACTTTCAGGGAGAACAAACGACCTTATCGGCATCATTGCCTATGCCGGCTTTGCCGAAACAATCTGCCCCCTCACCCTGGCCCATGACACCCTGGGCGGCTTTATCGGCCAGATCAAACTGGCCAACCGCAATGACCAGTTCGATGACGGAACCGCCATCGGTGATGCCCTGGGACTGGCTGCCGCACGGCTCCATGAGGCGGGCAAGAGCGATGAGGAAACGGGCTATGAACTCAAATCAAAGATCATCATCCTCCTCACCGACGGTATGCAGACAGCAGGGCAATACACACCCATGCAGGGCGCCAGACTGGCAAAGGAATGGGGAATAAAGGTGTATACCGTCTATATTGGCGACAAACCAGAGACCGGGGGGTTCTTTCGGAGAGGCAATCGCGGCCCAGAGGCCGTCCGCACCCTGCAGAATATCGCCGCCGAGACCGGCGGGCTCTTCTGGCAGGCAAACGGGGGTGAAAATCTAGCAGATGTCACCGCTGCCATCGACCAACTTGAAAAGAGTGAAATAGAATCCATCCGCTATATGGACTACAACGAGTTTTTCCATTACTTTATCCTGGCAGGGCTTGGCTGTATCGGGTTCGGCCTACTCCTCAAATGGACCATGCTTGGGGTACTGGCATGAGCATGCAATTCCTGCAGCATGAATACCTCCTCTTGGGCTGGATACTCCCCATCTTAGGCGGGATTCTCATCCTCCATATGCAGCGTCAGGCAGGGAAAAGGGCACGACTTCTGCATCAGTCAACAGGAAGCAGCCCATCTCTGTTTGCAGGGGTCATTAAACATATCCTGCTCTTCATAGGGCTTGGCCTCTGTATTATCGGCCTGGCCCGCCCCGTTGCCGAGCAGGAACCCACCACGGTAAAACGCCAAGGCCGCGATGTGGTCTTCATGCTGGATGTATCCCGTTCCATGCTGGCCCAGGATCTTGCCCCCAACCGGCTGGAACGGGCCAAGCTGGCCATCCTTGACTGCATTGACCGGCTGCAGGGCGACCGCGTGGGCCTTGTGGCCTTTGCCGGCTCAGCCATAGTGCGCTGCCCCCTCACCCTTGATTACGGCTTCTTCAAACAGATGCTGGAGGACACCAGACCCGATCTTGCGGTGAAAGGCGGCACCAATATTGGCGACACCCTGCGCACCATCCATACGGATGTCTTTGATAATCAGCTGAAGGCGTATAAGGATATTATTATTATCAGTGACGGCGGTGACCATGACTCATTCCCGGTGAATGCCGCCGAATCCCTCGGGGATGAGGGCATTCGTCTCATTGTGATCGGTCTTGGCGACAAGCACACCGGCCAGCCCATCCCCCTTGCAGGTAACGACAACTATCTAGAATACGAAGGAAAACGGGTACTGACCAGGCTTGACAGCGACTCATTACAGCGCATCGGTCTTGCCACCCCGGGCGGAATCTATCTGGAGGTGGGCACAGGTTCAGTTGACCTTGGCGAGGTGTATATGGATCTCATTCGCAGTCAACCTAAGCGCGAGTTTGGCGAGGAGACCATTAATACGTATCAGGAGCTCTACGGCTGGTTTCTGGCCTGCGGCATCCTTTTTATCACCCTGGATCTGCTTGCAGAGATAGTATGGCGGAGGCAACATGGTTAAGAACTCAACAGGGACATTCATCCACTACTGCGTGCTCGCCCTTCTCCTCCTTCTGCCAATACAGGCCCACAGCGGGGAAGAGACAGCAACCCCGCAGGAACAGTACGCACAGGAGGTTATGCATCTTGCCAGGGAGCTTGCCAAAGATCCACAAGACCCGACCCTCCTCTACAACTATGGAACCGGCCTGTATAAGGCAGGGAAATATAAACAGGCGGCAGAAACATTCACCAAGTCCAGTCAGGTTGAACAAGACAGGCTTAAGCGGGCTGAAGCCAAATACAATCAGGGCCGTTCCCTCTTCGCCCAGGCCGAACAAACCCGGGCAATTAACGGCACGAAACCCCTCCTGCAACAGGCAGGAGCCGCCTTCCAGCAAGCGTTAGAGGATAACCCAAAACTCAGCCATGCCCGCCGTGGTCTCAAGGAATATCGTCAGGCGTTCAAGAAGATTGAGCAAGAGCCACAACAACAGCAGGAATCAGAAAAAAATCAGGAGGGGCAGAAGGGTCAAGACGGTCAGGACGGTCAGGACGGTCAGGAAAATATACAGGAGCAACTGGATCAGGCAAGCAAAAGTCAGCAGGAGATGAACAAAAAAAATGGGTCCACCCAGGGGGAATCGGCATCACAAGGGGACATGAATAAGATGGCTGATGAGCAGGAAGCCTTGCGCAAGCAGCTGGAAGCGTTACAGGAAAAGCTGGCGGAGGACCCAGAAACCGCCAAACAGGAAGAGTCGCTACAAAAGGCCATCGATGCCCAGAAAAAGGCCGAAGAATCGCTGCGCAAGGGCCAAGCGGCTGAGGCCGGAAAACACCAGAACAAGGCGGAAGAAGAGCTGCAGAAAACGGGCCAGGACGATTCAGAGACAGGGGAGGATTCTGCACCACAGGAAACCGCTGAACCCGAAGCGCCAGAAGAGAAAGAGGTGGAAGCGGCAACGCCAGGAGCGAACGCGACGACCCTGGCCGATGAAATTTTAGAAAACGAACGACTGCTCCATGAATTACGCCGCCGACAGATGCGGAAAACCCGCCCCCATCAGGGGAAAGATTGGTAATGGCAGGACATCACTCAAAATGCAGACAAACACCATGAAACAGAACTACACCCGACTCATCACACTCACAGGACTTTTCTGGTTCGCCCTTTTCTCCTTAGCCACAGCAGGAGAGATTCAGGTCAACGCCCGGGTGAACCAGCCGAACATTTTTGCCGGTCAACCATTTGCACTGACCATAACTGTCGAAGGGGCTGATGAGGTCATCCCGCCGGACCTGACACACCTTATCGATTTTCAGGTCAAAGATTTAGGACAAAACCCAAACAGTAGTAATTTTCAACTGACCATCAACGGCAGGCAAATCGAGTCGAAAAATACCATCGAGTTCAGCTACAAACTCATCACCAGAAAAACGGACACCACCACAATCCCCGCCGTCACGGTTGTGGCGGATGGGAAACCGTACACCACAAAACCAATTGCCATCACCATCAAGCAACCCGAGGAAAACGAGTATTTCAAACTGGAGGTGCGTCTCTCAAAACCCTCCGCCTATGTGGGTGAACCCTTACTCATGACCACCACCTGGCTCATTGGCCAAAAGGCCAGAGGAGGCGGCTTCAACCTGCCCGTCCTCAGCGATAACCGTTTCAAAACCAGTGTCCGCAACGACCTCCTGCCCCGTGACCAGAAGCAACTCATCCGGATTGAACTTGCCGGTGAGGTCATCCTCGCCAAACAGCATCAGAAACGAGTTGGCAATCAGGATTTCACAGCCATTACCTTTTTCCACACCTTGATCCCCCAAACAGCAGGGGAACTCACCCTGCCTCAGGGCACGATTGCCGTGGATGCCCTGTCAGGCTATCAGACAGCCGGTGGTGGCAGAAATCGTGATCCATTTGCTATCTGGGGCAGCAGACAACGAGAGATATACAACACCATTGTCGTTCCGGCCAATCCGGTCTCTCTTACGGTTCTCCCCTTACCCCAGCATGACGTCCCGCCATCTTTCAACGGCCTGGTGGGACACTATTCCATCAAGGCCAGCGCCGAACCCTTGACTGTGAATGTTGGCGACCCCATTACCCTGCAGCTTGAGATTGGCGGGGAGGCTGCCACCAGCGTCACCATGCCAAGCCTCTTCTTTGACCGTTTCAAGATCAGTAATGACCCGGTCAAACAGAGGGCAACAGACGATGCCATCACCTTCACCACCACCATCCGGGCCCGGGATGAAGAGGTGACCGAAATACCGGGGATCCCCCTCTCATTTTTCAATGTGGAATCAGGTCAATACGAAACCGTGCACACCACCCCCATCCCCATCACGGTTCGCGCCACCCGCATCATTACCGCAGATGACGCCCTGGGCGGCAGCATCGCTCCTGAGGTGCAGGAGTCTGAGCCCGGAGCAGAAGTACACCGCGGCATTCGCTATAATTATTCAGACATCCAGGAACCCCTCTCCCCCGGAACCAATAAAATTTTACTCTGGGTCGGGTTGTTCCTGCCCGTAGCCCTCTTTGTCCTTGTCATGCTGCTTAAACGTGATATTGACACCGGTTCTAAGGAGGCGAAGCAAAGAAAAAAACAGGCCATGCGGCAACTAAAAAAGGCCTTGGCACGGAAAGAGGACCCATTTCCAGCCTGGCTGACCTTCCTCGGCAACGAGCTCAACCGGCCGCCGCAAACCATCACGGTGCAAGATGTCCTCCCGCGTTTGCGCAACCAGCCAGAATTGGCCAAAACAGTGCAGCACATCTTCCAGACCGGAGAGGCCCTGACCTATGGCGGGGCAAGCCAACCTCTGGAACCACAAACCATCCTTGCTGCCGCCCACCATTTACACCAGGTGCTGTAATGAAAATAACCATCATCATCACCCTCTTCCTCCTCTTTCTCCCCACTGCAGGATTCTGCCAGGAGCCGATCCTGGATGAAGCCAACAAGTTGTTCAGCCAGGGTGTGGACACCGACAACCAGGATGAAGCCCTTGTCCTTTTAGACAAGGCCCTGCTGCGCTATGAGCAGTTATACAGGGATCAACCTGCAGGACGGCTGGCCTATAATATCGGCAACACCTATTACCAGATGAATAATAAACCCATGGCCCTGGTCTATTATAAACGCGCCCTCAAGAGCATCCCCACCGACCAGAACCTCAAGCATAACCTGGAACTGGTTCGGGAAGAATTACACCTCAGCAGTCTTCCTGACCCGGAAGGGGTTCTGTGGCTCCCCGTGTCTTTCACCGCCAACATTCAATACATCTTTCTCGCCTGTTATGGGTTTTTCTGGATAACAGCAGCCATGCGCTATGCAAAGAAAGAGATCATGCCCCTTGGCATCCCCCTCTGTTTCCTCTGCCTCACCCTGGCCAGCTCAACCCCCATTGGTCTGGAATTTCTCCAGCCGACAGCCAAGGAAGGCGTTATTACCCTGAGCGACACCATGGGACGCCAGGGCAACGGGCGGAGCTTTGCACCAAGCTTTCAGGAGCCTCTTGCTGTGGGGACAGAATTTCAGGTTAGGGAAAAACGCGGTTACTGGTTACGAATCCAGCTCAATCAATGGGAAGAATGCTGGATTCCCACGCGGAGTGGTGAGCTTGTCTGATCAGCAGAATAGCTTAGCAAAGCCCCATTCTCTACTCGATCCAGCTATGAACACAAGGGGCCGTAAAGAATGTTGACCCGGTAAGCGCAGGCTCCGTTGTCGCCATTCTTTACGGCCCCTTATGCAGCTATGGACATCGAGTTGCCCATATTATTTTTTTACAACTGCTTAGTCGGAAACGATCTTGAAAGAAAGTTTCACCCGTGCCCGAAAGATAGTTCCTTTGCCATTCTCATCAATTTTCATATCCAGGGTAACAACTTCTGCAACGCGCAGGTCACGCAGGCTAAGTTCGGCGGCCTTGATGGCATTCTGGGCAGCGTCTTCCCATGAAACTGCGCTTGATCCGACCATTTCGATGATTTTGTAAACACTCTTCTCCATGACTATTCTCCGTGGTTAAGGTTGTTGGTCATTTTCAGTGAAGACACTACCTATTGACCATTATTGAGCCTGTTGCCGGTCAATTTACCCAAAATCTAAATGCAAGATTTCAGAAATTAAGTAGAAACAACAGGCCATTAAAATAATGTTATCGTGTCTGTTAGGAAAACTAAAGATTAAATATATAAATCTAACTTAATATTGCTGCAGATTGGCAGCATTGACTGTGCTCACTTTAAAGTCGCATGGAATTTCAGAGAGATAACTGGTCACCCATGGTTGCACACCCGTGTTGAGGCAAACAAAGGTTGGGAGGAAACAGCCGGTCTCCCAAGCTTACCGCATCTGCGGTGCCGCATTTTTCCCAGTCTGATATTGATCAATGTCTTTAATTTACCCAAATACTACTTTAAATCTTTTTCACTATGCACTGTTCCCGCAATGGCAATGCCGGCAAAGAGGATGGCGATGTCTTTTATCAAGTATTGACCTTCTGGGCTTGGCACAAAAGGTATCTGCACAAAACATACTTCCGGATGCATGAAAAAAGCCAGTATAGTGCCTGGAATTCGAATAAACTGTAGTATTATTGAGAACTTGACTAAAGGTTTATAGATGAGGCAGATGCCGATTGCGACCTCCCACCACCCAAGCAGAGGCAGGAGGACTTCCGGAGGGACTAGATATATTGTATGGGCCAGGAGAGAGGTTGTTGTCTTGGCACCAAAAGGCTTAAGCAGGCCATACCAAATAAAAATAAACCCCAGGGAAAGGCGATGCACCGTGTGGCCGTGTTTATTAAAGGCATTGAAGATTTTTTGATCCATATTGTTTTTCATTAAGTATATTACCATAAATAGTATGGTTGGAGTTCTGAATCTCCGCCTTGTGCAAAACATAAAAAAACACGACCAACCCATAACCGTCTGTTTCAGCAAGGGATTCACCCTGCAACGTCATCCCATTATCGCAAATCACGCGATTTAAACAAGATGCACAGAAGATCTCCTTTAAGTAAACAACGCCTCAGCTAATTTGGACAGATAATAATGAAAAAGAAAACCGTATCGAAAACTGAAGAGACCTGTTGTCGGAACATCAGTCAGTATCTGATGATCACACTTCTGCCCCTGATCATCATCGGGGGGTATTATTGCCCAAAAATCGGTTTTACGGTGTTGGGCCTCATCACCCTCTTCATGATCATTGCCAGTAAACGTGGACGTTTTTACTGCGGCTGGCTCTGCCCTATGGGGGCCTTCCACGAACGTATTCTATCCCGATTGAGCCTCAAGAAGCCTATCCCCTCCCTCTTCAAAACACGCTGGTTTCGCTGGGCTCTTTTCAGCCTCATGATGGGCTTCATGACCTTTCGCCTCATTGGCCACTGGGGTGATGCCCCGGCCATTGGCGGTGTCTTTCGGCTCATGTGGATCGTATCCATGACCTTTGCCATCAGCCTCGGCCTCTATTTCAAGCCACGGGTATGGTGTACTATCTGCCCCATGGGATCCCTGCAGGGAATCAGTTCAACCAATACCTATTTACTCACCGTGGAAGACAGCTGTGTCGGCTGCAAAAAATGTTTCAAGGTATGCCCCATATCCACTTACCCCGGAGCTTTTCGTGAAGAAAACGGCATTGGCCAAGTCCCTTCCGTTGAATGCTTGCGTTGTTCAAACTGTGTGGTAAATTGCCCTAAGAAGTCGTTATCGTTCCAGGATAAACTCCCCGGGGATAAATAAGCTGAAATCCATACTGGCCATTTGCTCCTTGTCTTCCTCGCCGGATGCGG
The DNA here is from genome assembly GCA_027859235.1 of Desulfobulbaceae bacterium. Classification (GTDB taxonomy): domain Bacteria; phylum Desulfobacterota; class Desulfobulbia; order Desulfobulbales; family SURF-16; genus JAJRUT01. The sequence continues at coordinate 5,394 of JAQIBE010000060.1, read as the reverse complement.
GCTCACCTACTGTTTTCCAGGAGAATATCCAGGTAGAGTAGACCACTGATTCAGCAGGCCTCTGGGTAATCTATTCGCAATGATCTTGACATGGGAACAGGTTACGAAAACGCAGGAGATGAGCCAAGAAAAGACTTGCCCCCCCCTAACCTGCTGATATTGCAACGATTTTAAAATATATATTTTTCCGCTGTTAAGTTTGGAATGCTGTGTGCAATAATGAGTGAACAAGATTCTGATTATCCCGCCTGAAGGCGTTCTCTTTGGGAAAAGTAAAATTAGGCTTGCGGGCAGATGGTAACAGGAGACTGGTTACACTGGATGGATATAATTATACAGAGAAAATCGGGGAGTGGTCGTGAGGGGAGACGACGATGGCCACCAAAAGGTGCAGCCATGGGCGACATAACTTGCAAATATGACGGGCAGAGTGACGGTTCTGTCTTTCCCCATCGGCCATCTTTATTTTTTATGCTGTGTTATCAAGATGTTATAGCCTCTGCACCTCCCCGGCATGCTATTTGCAATTATCCCGGTTGAAGGACAGCGTTGTCATGTTCTGCTTATAAGTGGCCATTACCCTAGGGCCATAAGACAGCAAAGACAATTTTCGGGATTACAATAACAAGTTGCAACTGTCCTGCAACAATCAGCGAGGTATACAGATGCAGAAATTACATTTGCTTAAGTTTGGCGTTTTGCTCCTGACAATAGCGATGCTGTCAGGTTGTATCTTGAGGCCGCCACCGCTGCCACCGACAGGGGGTGGCGGGCATGACAGAGGTCGTCATAGTGGTCATCATAAAGGTCATTAGGGCCATGGCGATCATGATCGTGATTAATAAGGTCATAACGTTTTCGCGAAGAATATCGTGAAAAATTAGATGGAAGTGCAATTTGCTGCCATCCAACTCGAGGAAACTCAGTACCCGTTTCCTCGAGTTCCCTTGAAAAAGAAAAGCCCGCGTTAGTCAAACAAATCGGAACATCCTGATGTTGGGACAGACGAGGGCAACCAGGTCTTGCAGACCTGGAGTAATATCGGTACAATTTTGTACAAATAAATCAACTTCAGAAAATAAAGGAAAAATTATGAAATCATTCATTGCGCTGCTCACCGTTGTCCTTGCTCTCAGTTTTACCATGATGTTCGCCGCTTGCGATAACAAAGGGCCGGCTGAAAAGACCGGGGAAAATATCGATCATGCCGTGGAGAAAACAACGGATACGGTCAAAGACGCCACGAACTAAGTCGTAGAAACTCAGTACCCGTTTCCTCGAGTTCCCTTGAAAGAGAAAAGCCCGCGTTAGTCAAACAAATCGGAACATCCTGATGTTGGGACAGGCGAGGGCAACCAGGTCTTGCAGACCTGAAATAAGATCGGTACAGTTTTGTACAGATAAATCAACTTCAGAAAATAAAGGAAAAATTATGAAATCATTCATTGCGCTACTCACCGTTGTCCTTGCTCTCAGTTTTACCATGATGTTCGCCGCTTGCGATAACAACGGGCCCGCTGAAAAGACCGGGGAAAAGATCGATCATGCCGTGGAGAAAACAACGGATACGGTCAAAGACGCCACGAACTAAGTCGTAGAAGGCCTGCAACAGCAACCTTCAACAGGAGTCCTCATCATGTATGTACAATTGCAACCTATCTTGTCAATTGCGGCCGGAATCTTGATCCTGGCGATCCCCAAGGCGCTGAATTATATCGTCGCCGGCTACCTTATTCTGTTTGGAATCTCCGGCTTGCTTCAGTGAGATCTTAGCACTCGCTCTGATGGATTAGGGACCGGCCGGAAGTTCGGCCGGACACTCAGAATATTCTGAGAGTGGAATAAACGAGAGAAACGACGAACCACTTCTTCGGCCTTAACCCTGCTGTTGCATTTGGAACTTGAATCCGTGAAGATTATTAGTCATGATTTAGGAAGATTCTGGGGTGGGCTTATCGGTTCGCCCCAAAAAGGGCAGAAGCGTAAAAGAAAATTCTTATCACCAATTTCCACAGGAAACCAAACCAAATGAAAATTTCAGACTGGCTGGATGAACAGGAGGCAGCGAAAGTGGATGTATCCCAAATCACCTTGCCGACCAATATGTCTTATGATGAAATCCCGGATGAAACTATTTTTTTCAAAGAGGTTAATCCTTGCGGTCTTTTCTGCACCGAAAATCATCCATTTTCTACGGTAGAACTCTTTGGCCACTGGTATTACAGTAGAGGTCAAGACAAGAAGGCCGGAATTCATTCAGCAGAAATGAAGTGGCGGCTGTTTACAAAGGATAAAGATGTTGCGCTGAAGACGGCTAAAACACACATGAGATAAAAAATCAGGTGCTGATCCCTGCACCAACCAATCACCTGGCACCTGGGATCTCTTTTTTGCCCGGTGATTATTCCGTTATCCCGCTCCCGTAACCAGAAGTGTAAACGATTGGATGTTATAAAGTGAAACAAACTCAAACGAAGCTCGGTTTCAACGCGACATGGTCGATGGCCGTGGGGGGGATGGTGGGCGGCGGCATTTTTTCGACCCTCGGGGTGGTTGTCGGAATCGCCGGAGTCTGGACCTGGCTCAGCTTTGTGGTCGCCGGGCTTATCGCTCTGGCCGCAGGGTACAGCTACGTGAAACTGGCCGCCCATTACGGGGAAGGTGGCGGCGCCTTCACTTTTCTCCGCGAGATCAACGCCAATAGCTTCGCCGGCAGCCTTTCGTGGGTGCTCATTGTCGGCTACGTGTTGACAAATTCGGTCTATGCCTACACCTTCGGGCAGTACCTCGGTCATGTCGTGGGTCTGGGGCCGTGGTTCCCGCGGGCGGCGGCTGTGGCTATTTTAGCTTTGTTTATCGGCTTGAACCTGCGGGGAGTCGGAGAAGCGGGCGGCGTGGAGATAGTTCTCGTCTGGTTTAAGATCGCAGTGCTGGTGGGGTTGGCGAGCTGGGGGTTGGCGCAATGGGATCCGCCGATGCTCTCGCAGGGGGTGCCGGTCACCGGAATCAGCGCGGCACTGTTCGGGGCGGCGTCCGTGTTTATGGCCTATGAGGGTTTTCAGTTGCTGACCTACGACTACGACGACATCGATAATCCGCAGAAGACCCTGCCGCTCGCAGTACTGTCGGCCATCGTCGTGGTAATCATCATCTACGTCGTCGTCGCCCTGGGTACAGCGATGCTGATCGGGGCGGACCAGATCATCCAAAACCAGGAAGTGGCGCTGGCCATCGCCGGGCGGCAGGCCCTCGGCACCTTCGGTGTCGTCATCGTCACGATTGCCGCGGCGTTCTCCACCGGCTCGGCCATTAATTCCACGCTCTTTGCAACCGCCCGGCTCGTTTACGAGGTGGCAGAGGATGGCGAATTACCGGCCGTACTCGATCACAAAAATAAGGCGGGAATCCCGAACCGGGCGGTGATCATCTTAGGCGTGCTGGCGGCGATCCTCGCCGTGCTGGGCGGGCTCACCATACTCGTTGAGGCCGCCAGCCTCTCTTTTCTGTTCACCTTTGCCGTCGTGGGCGGCCTCGCTTTTCGGGAACGGGTGGGCCTGCGGCTCATCACCGGCTTTGGGGCCTTGGCCGCGGCCGCCGCTTCCGTTGCCCTCGTTGGGCGTATGCTCAAAACCGATCCTCTGGCGCTTGTTTTTCTCTGCCTGCTGGTACTCATTGCCATGTTTGGGCGGCCGATATTACTCCGCCACGTAAGAACGGAAAGCCGTCATCGTTGAGCTGTGGGGGCCTATGCTGCCTTGCGAAGTAGAGATGAAGATGGGGTCATACGAGGAGGCGGGACTGTCTGATTTCAGCCGAGGCATAAATTCATTTTAAGAATATCTGCCCACCTAAGGGATATAGCCAAAAACCACCCATTAATCCGTTGCCGGCAGCTCGTCGGTGTTTATGTCGTTGCCCTGCCTCACACAATTCTATCAAAAACCCAGGAACACCCCCAGGCCATAATACTGAACCTTATTGTTGTAAAACTGGCCATGCGGAGCAAACCCTTCGTACCACTCGGCCATAAGGCGCAGACGACGCCGTCCAGGGTTGGCATGACCGCACTCTTGCTCTTCATTTTCCCGTTCTTCCTTAGATAGTGCCTGTCGTCGTTCTCGCTCCATTGCGAAGTCTCACTTCGTTAGCTATCAATGAGGACAATAAATTTGCCGGATCGTGTTGAAACACATGGGTATCCTTATAAAATAACAATCCCACCTGTTTGCCTTATTGTCGGAGGATATCCTGTTTACGCATCCGGGCGCGCAGCGTACTGGGGTTGAGACCAAGAAGTATTGCCGCGCCATTTTTCCCCTCGATTCGGCCCTCGGTTTTCTCGAGCACCAGGAGGATATGGTCATGCTCCAACTCGGCCAGGGTCTTGTCCTCCCGACCTTCCGGCTCCTCTTTCTGCAAACCGGCAGTGCATCGGTCCAAGACCTCCAGCACCGGCCCCGGGCTGATGATCACCGACCGCTCCATGACGCTTTCCAACTCCCGCACGTTGCCTGGCCAGTGGTATCCCTGCAGGAGATCCAGGGTTTCTTGCGCCACCCCCTCAATCTTCTTGCCCATCTTCTTGTTGAATTTAGCGACAAAGTAATTAACGAGCAGCGAGATGTCTTCCTTGCGCTGGCGAAGGGGCGGGACCGTGATCGGAAAAACATTGAGCCGGTAGAACAGGTCTTCTCTGAACCTGCCGGCGCTGGCCTCTTCTTCCAGATTGCGATTGCTGGCCGCTAGGATCCGCACATCGACCTTAATGGTGCGGGAGCTGCCCAGTCGCTCAAACTCGCCGTCCTGAATGACCCGGAGCAGCTTGGCTTGCAGTTCCAGCGGCATCTCGCCGATTTCGTCAAGAAAGATGGTGCCGCCGTCGGCCAGTTCGAAACGGCCGATCTGCCGGGCATTGGAGCCGGTGAAGGCGCCCTTCTCGTGGCCGAAGAGTTCGCTTTCGATGAGATTCGCCGGCAGAGACGCGCAGTTAACCGTGATCATCGACCGGTCATGGCGACTACTGCTGCTGTGGAGGGCGCGGGCGACCACGCCCTTGCCGGTGCCGGTCTCGCCCGAGAGCAGGACCGTTGCATTCATGGGCGCCACCTGTTCAATCAATAAGAAGACCTCGGCAAGGGCCTTACTTTGACCAATGATCTCACCGAAGTTGTCGCGCAGGTCAACCTCCTGCTGCAGGTAGGTGTTCTCAGCCTGGAGCCGGTCTTTAAGCTGTTTTATCTCCGCATACGTCCCCCGGAGTGACTCCTCTGCCTTCTTGCGTTCGCCTACTTCCTCGGTGAGTTGCGCATTTGCCTTGAGCAGGTCTCCGGTCCGCTCCTGCACCGTCTGCTCCAGCACCGTGTTGTAGGTATCTAGTCTTTTGTAGAGCAGCCG
>JAQIBE010000005.1 GCA_027859235.1 Desulfobulbaceae bacterium | reverse complement strand
CCCAGTCCGGCAGCGCTGCCCTGGAAACACGGGAGGGTATCAGTGTCACTATCCAAGCTGCTGGCCAGGGCGTGGTTCTCTTTGTTGATGAAGAGCCGGTCAGTCTGGAATTTCTGAGCTCGAGATTGAAGATGAAAAAAGGAACAAAGCAGGACGCTCAAGCCCCTGATGTCCAGATATTCGCGGATAAATCGGTTTCCTACCAGGAGTTGTTCCAGGTGCTGGACAGCGTCAAGCAGGCAGGCCTGACGCGTATCTCCCTGCAGGCTGAAATGGCGGAAGTCTCACGATGACGGGAACCGGGCAACGACTGCTGCCGGCCGGCCTGCTGGCGCTAATCCTTCATGGCGCTGCCCTGTCCTGGCAACTGCACCAGGGCCAGCCAACCCTGGCCACGCCTCTGCCTGTACAGCGTATCGCCGTGTCTCTGGGGACAAGGGTTGTGCCCAAGGAGCCTCCAGTGCCACCAAAACAGCTAGAGAAGCCCGAAAAAAGGGAAGCGGTTGTCGCACAAGCTAAACCGAAACCCACACATCCTGAACCGCCGCCAATGGTTCAGCTGGCCAGCAAGCCAGCACCGGTTGTTCGGGAGATTATCCCCCCAAAGGCTCAAAGCAAACAGCAAGCACCGAGAGTTGCCTCACCAACTGTGCCGCCGTCTATCCCTGCAGAAAACAATTCTCGTAAAAATGCGGTTCCACCACTGGAAATTGAGGTCGGAGATGAACGCAGCAAGGAAAATGCTGCCCATGTCATTCAACAGGCTTCACCCTTGTACCAGATCAACCCGCCCCCGAAATACCCACGCCTGGCCCGGCGCCGCGGCCTTGAAGGAGTCGTACTCCTAGAGGCCTTTATTGACGTTGCCGGAGAGGTGGCAGAGCTTAACATCTTCACCTCCAGTGGCCACCCTGTCCTGGATCAAGCAGCCCTGAAGGCCGTGCGTCGCTGGCGTTTTAGGGCCGGAACCATTGGTGGCAATCGTCATGAGATGTGGGTTAAGGTCCCGGTACGTTTTCAGTTGCGATAAATGCACTGTTTCGGCAAGGGTGCCTATTGACAATGAGAGTCAGGATGTTGCGGAGTGTCCATGGCCTTGCTCCACCGAACACCCACAGGACTCATCCTGCTTGCCACCCATCAAGGGCGTAACAACAAACCGGAAACAGAGGGCGGCCATAGTCCCGCCCAGCAATGGCGCCAGGATATAGACCCAGAAAAATCCATTATGGGGACCGGGAATGGCAATGGTATCCCAGCCGGATAGCCAGGCCACCAATCTGGGGCCAAGATCCCGGGCCGGATTGATGCCGCATTGGCTCAGGGGGGCCATGAGGGCGATGAGCACCGTGACTGTGGCGCCGATGAAGACTGGGGCCATGGTTTCAGAGGGGCGACCGACATTGCAGCCCTCAGTGAGAGAGAAGATCATGGAGACCAACAGAAAGGTGCCCATTGCCTCCACCAGCATAGCCGTGGGCAGGGAAAGATCAAACAGGGTGGCATTGCCCGGGTTTGGAAAATATTCGCCGAACATCATGGCGGTCTTAATCGATTCCGGGGCCCCGCGAATGATTCCATGGGCAATCTCATACTGGCCGATCACATCACCAAAGAGCAGTAAAACCACAGCCCCAGCGATTATCCCACCAGCCAGCTGAGCCAGCCAGTAACCGGGCAATAGCCGGCTGTCCATCCGCTTGGCCAATACCATGGCCAGGGAAACGGCTGGGTTAAGATGGGCACAGGAGAGATGGCGGGTGGCGTAGATGGCCAAGGTCACACCGATTCCCCAGACCAGAGCTATTTGCAGAAGACCGCTAAAGGCTCCAAAGAGCACGGCCACGGCCACCGAGCCGGTACCGATGAAGACCAACAGGAAGGTCCCAAAACACTCGCCCAGACACATGGTCATATACTGTTTTGGATCAAGTGACTTTTTCATTTCGCACACTCGCAACGAACCTTCCCGCCTGCAATCTCTTGCCAGTCACCAATTACATCATGGGTCCAACAATCATCTACTCCAGCGGCCTCCCGCATGGTCAGGGCAAAGATCCAATTCAACTCCTCAACCGTGGCCCCGGCATCCAGGGCACCCTTGAAATGTTTGAGGACACAGGGCTTGGATCGGCCCTTGATCGACAGGGCAAAGCAGATAAATTGATAGGTCTTTTCATCCACTGGCCGTTTCTTGACCAGCAGGTCGTCCATTTTGTCCAGTATTTCGGTAAATTCAGGGAAGATTTCAGTCAGCATTCGCATTGGTTACTCTTTGGCTTTGGTTAGGTGATTTCACCGGTATTCGGTTTGGTATTTTTATACAGCCCCGCAAAGATCTCGCGGAGCATCTGTTCATCGATTTTGGCCATGAGCTGTTCCTCGTATTCGTCAATATTTGATTCTGACTTAAGGGGCAAAATCCCTTGGTGATTTTTAGAACAGCACCCAGGGAAAAGAGTCGACTCTATTTCAACCTGATGTTTCCGGTTGTTAATGATCCAGCGCTGGCAATCATCATGACTGGCGATGCAGGTAAAGATCAACCGCCTGCCCCTCTTCAGGCCGACAAGGCGAAAGCCGCAGGAGAGATCATACTTCCGACAGTCCATAAGTCGATGTTCACCATAGTGGGTGCGTCGGCATTCTGTTTCTTCGTGCAAGGGATCGGCCTGCAGCCCTACAATGATTCTCTCGGCTCGCCTGGCAATATTCCGCTCATCCTTACCAGCCATATACATGGCCTGCAGTTGTTTACTGAAACGGCGGGTTTGATGAATTTCAAGGCTTATGCGCTTCATGGTTTTCCAGGTTTCAGTGCTGCAACAATCTTCTCTGCCACTTTATAGCCCGGCAGCACCCGACCATCCGGCATAATCAGAGTGGGCGTGGAGGAGATAAAAAGCTCCTTGGCCAGGGCGATATTTTGGTCGACTTGATCGCTATCACAGACCGGAGCAGGCAGCGACTTACCGGCCAGACTGTCGGCCAGCAGGGCACTGGCTTGTTCATTTGAACCCTGGACCTTAGCACAGATAATGGTTCTGGCCTTGTCATAGGCCTCTAGATGCATGGCCAAAGGAAACATCTTGATATAGAAGGCAATGTCCTCATGCTTTGCCACTACCTCTGCCATTTCCGGATGGAGTTTACGGCAATAGGTACATTCCGGATCATCAAAGACTATAATCTTACGGGGCGCAGCCGGATTGCCGACAATAATGGCATCCTCCAGAGGAATCCGGGAAATATCCACCCGGTTCATCTTACTGAAACTCTGTTGGGTCAGGTTCTCTCCGCTGGTCAATCTGACGATATTGCCGCTGAGCAGATATTGCTTGGAAAAATCGATATAAAGCGGGACCTTGCGGCCTTTAAGAATCGCTTCGACTTCCCAGAGACCCGGCACCTGGCTCCGATTGACATCAACAACCTCGCTCACCTTGCCCTGCAATAGGGTGGCCGCCTCCTTTTTGCTCAGGGTGTGACAGTCCCGGCAATCACCGGCCCCGCAGCCTCCTTGCGGCATGGCCAGGGCCGGGGAAGAGATAAATATAGAAATGAAAAGTAATGAATGAATTTTTATCATAATAGTCACCAAGGGTTTAGTCCCTTACGGATTGTTTGCTCGAAGTCTACGCTATCTGTTTTTTAGCAAATAATTCATAAGGTACTTATGCCGTTCAATATTGTTTTATTGCCGTTTTTTCTCATATGTTGGTTTTGCTCAGTCATCAACTCGTCCTCAATAGGGGGGCCGTAAAGAATGTTGACCCGGTAAGCGCAGACTCCGTATATCAATTTCTTTACGGCCCCTTATGCAGCTATGGACATCCCGTTGACCATGTTATTTTTTCTCAACTGCTTAGAGCGGCTGACCAGCATATCCTTATGGGGCCACTTATCAACGCCCCCCTTAAGGATATAGAGCTTGTCTTCTGGAACGCCTTGAGATCTGAGGTAACTATAACACCGCTTGGCACCGCCACCGCCTCGGGGACAGATAACCACCACATCGTTACCGGTCTTCTTGAATTGGGCCACAGCCGGGTCGATCCGTTTCTTTTCCGCCTCACTCTTCACTGGAAAGGAGTTGGTTTCAATGGAACCGGGAAAATGTTGGCTGGCAAAGGCGGCCTTATCCTGGATATCGACGATGATCATAGGTTTATCCGCTTCAATCCACTGCTTGAAATCCGCGGGGCTGACGAAGTTGAAACTCTGGAAGATGGCTGCCACATTGAGCAGACCAATAAAGGACAGGGTGATAATAGTTAATTTTTTCATATTTTTTCTCCTATGAATTTTAATTTTTTACTAGGGTAAACATCTCATATTTCAGCGCCATGCAGGGCCGCACCCAGGGCACCGATGATATCCGGTAGCTCTGGCACAACCAGGCGGGCTTCAGGTAATTTTTTTTGGAGCATATGCACTATGCACGGGTTTCTGGCCACCCCACCGGAAAAGGCGATTTCCTCTCCATAACCAAGCCGGGCCAGCATGCCGGAAAGACGATCCACCACCGAACTATGCACGGCCCTGGCAATATGATCCCGGGGAGCGCCTCGATTCTTCATGGATATGACCTCAGACTCGGCAAAGACCGTACACATGGAGTTGATCTGCACCTCCTGATCAGCCAAAAGAGCTGCCTGGCCGAACTCGTCCAGGCTGTAGGCCAGCGATCCGGCCATGATCTCCAGGAAACGGCCAGTTCCGGCAGCGCATTTATCGTTCATTTGAAAATTGCTCACCTTTCCCCTGGCATTTAAGGCAATGACCTTGGAGTCCTGGCCACCCACATCGACTATGGTGGTGCAGCCGGGAAACTGATGATAGACCCCCAGACCATGTGCTTTAATCTCGGTGATGACATGATCGGCAAAATACTCGGAGGCCAAATGTCGACCATAACCAGTTGCTACCACGGTGGTGGCCTTCAGCCCAGCGATCATCTTTTCCGCCTGTCGGTGCGGTTCAAAACCGGATTCGACAATTTTATAATCAACCAACCGTTTCCCATCCCAGACCGCCATCTTGACGGTGCGGGAGCCGAGATCAACTCCAATATACATTTTTTCCTCCCTCTCTTCAGGTTGTGAAGGTCAAGCAAGCTTATTGAAATACGGACTGTATTTCACCACACACAAGGCTAATCTCTAATCTGCTCCAGAAATGCCTCGATCCTGGTCTGGAGCTGGCCAATGTCCTCGGGGGAATAGTCCGATTCGATAAACATATAGGGGATGCCCTCCTTCTCACAGGCCTCGCGAATGCGGATCTCTTCGATGTTATAGGTATGACAGAACTGCAGGGAGTAGTTAATAACACCATGGGCCTGGGAGTCGCGAAACTCCTTGACCACCTGATTAAGCCGCTCGTTATTAGGGGTGAAGCAGGAACAGTCAATCTCCTTATAACGATCAGTGAGGGCAGCAAGCATCTCATTCATGGTACTGACCGACTCGTCAATGAGATCCTTGAAATAACGAGTGCCTATACAGGACTCCTCGTTGACGATGACCGCCCCAGCCCCTTCCACCAGGTTGTGAATCTTCCAATTAGGCAAGGCCATGGGGGTGCCTGCTATCATGACGCGAGTGGCATTTTTCGTGGGCACAGCCTCGCCGACTTTGATACGCCCCTCCAGCTCATCACAGAGTTCATTAACCTTTTCTGTGAAACGAATCGGCTCATCATAAAAGGCGATCTGCTCGATGAGCAGGCCATCTTTGCCTGAAATCGGGCAGGGCTTATGATGACGCAGGGAGTTGAGACGCTGCAAAGCGCGGCGTTTGTTGTTCATCGTCTTGATGGCCCAAGCCAAGTCCGACTCGCTGATGGTCTTGCCTGCTACCTCTTCCACCTTAGCCTTGAAGGCTTTGACCTCTTCATTCCATAGGGCGATATCCCGTGGGTTCTTACACTGAGGAATCTCCATGACATAGGTGGGCACCATCTTATCGAGGATCTCCCAAGTCTTTTTCTTGGCATCACAGGTGGTCTCACCATAGACAAAATCTACCGCCTGAAAATATGGGCAGATACGGCCGGCCTTAAAACCAAAGGCGGACTTGACCATGGGGCAGATATTGCGGGGCAAGGTCTTTTCAGCATCCGGCACCGAGCCTTGAGAGCCGCCGCAGAGACCGACACAGATACCACCGGCGGCCAGGACAATTTCTTCTGGAATATAGACACAGAAGGTGCCGATTACCGGTCGACCCTCAGCCTTAGCTGCCATGAGTTCTTTTATGCGGCCACCGTGGATCTCGGCGATCATATTGTCGAAATAGGCCATAGCGCCGGGCCGATTCTGCTGGGACAGATATGTTTTTTCATAGGCTTCTCCCAGCATCAGCCTGGCCTTATCAAATCGTTCCACATCCATATCCAGTGACTGCCATAACTCTGGGTAGGGCTTTATTTCAAATGTCATGATTATTCTCCTTTGAGATTCTGATTATTGTCCACATGCTCCACTGGAGCATGAGCCACCGCAGCCCCCGGAGGACAAAGGTTTTTCACTGGTTACGGTAAATCCACCGCCACCACCACAACCGCAGTCGCCGTCCTTTTTCTCGATGAAATCTACCTTGATTGCACCGCAGGTGGTGGCAAGGCCCTTGTCAACCACAAAGCTGACCCCATCATGATCAAAGGTGTGATCGTTGTCCTTGGTCTCATCTATGGCAAGGCCAAGACTGGGGCCAGCACAGCCGCCGGACATCAAACTCACCCGAATGGCCGAGTCGATCTTCTGTTGATCAAGGTAGTCTTTGACATTGGTAAGGGCTGATTCTGTTACTTCGAGCATGGTTGTATCTCCTTTTAAAATTAATAATCTTTTATTGTTATATGGTTAACCCACCAAAGCGGTGAGGGCCTTGTCGCATTTAGTGGCCACCAGGCCGCTAATGGTCTGGCGGGAGAAATCACCGCCCTTGACCATCTCCTTGCTGGCATTTATCAGGCCGGTGCGGACCTTACGACCCCGGGCGGTCTCTGCCGCCGCAGAAAGTTTTGCCCGTATTTCTTCCTGGTCCATCCCTTCGGCCTCACCTAAGGGCCCCAGTTCGGCAACCCGCTGGGTGAAGGCGGTGATGATCTTGACAAAATTGGGTCCCTCAGCAGCCGAGGCCCAATCTATAAGAAGTCGGTCTTTATTGATCCCCAGTCGGGCCATGGTCTCGTGAACCAGAGAGGTGGAGATCAGGGCGTGATAGTTGCCATCGATGTAGTGACATTCGCCGGGGTGGCAGCCCCCTACAAAGATGGCGTCAGCCCCGGTGGCCAGTCCTTCCAGTGGAAAAGAGGGATCGAGGCGGCCGGTACACATCATGCGGATGACCCGCATATTGGGGGGATACTGGTAGCGGCCAACGCCTGCCGAATCAGCGGCGGTATAGCAGCACCAGTTACATAAAAAACCTAGTATTTTCGGACTATAATCGGACATTATTTTACTCCGTTTTAATTTCTAATTTTCAAGGCCAAAGGCGTGAATTTGGGCCATAATGCCAGCAAAGGTGAAACGCCCCATATCAATGGCCATGGTGGGACAACGGGCCGCACAGACTCCGCATCCCTTGCAGGAGGCAGTGATGGTTCTGGCCTTGCGCTTTTTTTCTTCTTTATAGATCTGGATGGCCTTGTAAGGGCAGAAGGTCTCGCAGGCCCCACAACCGATACAGAGCTCTGGGTCTACCTTGGAGACAATGGGCGCCGGAACTATGGAACCATGGGCTAGGGGTTGAGAGGCTCGACCAGCCGCAGCCTGGGCTTGGGCAATGGTCTCATCCATGCTCTTGGGTGAATGGGCCAGACCGCAGACATAGGTGCCATCCACCGGCAAATCCACGGGCTGGAGCTTGACATGGGCCTCTAGGAAGAATTTCTCGGCCGTAATCGGCACCTTGAGCATCTTGGCCAGGGCTGTGGGATCTTCCGGAACAATGCCCGTTGACAACACCAAAAGGTCCGTGGCCAACTCCATCGTCTCGCTAAGAAGGGAATCATAATAAGTCACCTGCAAGGGACTGGCCTTAGCCTTGCCCAGCTTAACCTCAGGTTTGTCAGCAACCTCATAGCGGCTAAAGATGATACCCAGCTGTCTGGCTCGGCGGTAATCATCCTCCAGAAAGCCGTAGGCCCGCATATCGCGGTAGAGAATGGTAATCTGCAGGCCCGGCTGCGCGTTTTTCAGGCGGATGGCGTTTTTCAGGGCCTGACCGCAACAGACCCGGCTGCAATAGCTGAGATCCTCACCCCGGGAGCCGACACACTGGATCATCACGACCTGTTTAGTTTTCTTGGCCAGTGGCCTGCTAGCTGCCAAGCGCCTCTCCAGATCCAATTGGGTTATCACCCTGGCGGATTGGCCATAGAGATACTGGCTCGGTTCGTAGGGCCTGCCGCCAGTGGCCAGTACTGCCACCCCGTGGTTAATCACCTCGCTGGCCTTATGCGTAGTTACGGTGGTGGTAAAGTTGCCCACATAACCGGAGACTGCTGCCACCTCGGCCTTGGTATGTACAGTGATCAGCGGATGATTATTGACCTGGACAATCAAGTCACAAATAGTCTTCTGTGGATCGTTGCCATACCGATCCGCACTAAGCAGCAGGGCCCTGCCCCCCAAGGTCTTATCCCGCTCCACCAGGGTTACCGCAAAGCCCTGCTCGGCAATAGTCAAAGCGGCAGTCATGCCAGCCAAGCCTCCACCGATAACCAGGGCAGAGGGGGTCACCGGCAGTTCTTGTTCTTCCAGGGCCGTAAGGTGGCCAGCCTTGGCCACAGCCATCCGCACCGCATCCTTGGCCTTTTCGGTGGCCGCTTCAGGTTCATGTATGTGGACCCAGGAACATTGATCTCGGATATTGGCCATCTCAAAGAGTGAACGGTTGAGGCCCGCATCGCGCAGTGTGGCCTGGAAGAGCGGCTCATGGGTTCGTGGCGTACAGGCCGCAACCACCAACCGGTTGAGATCGTACTTATGGATGATTTCAATCAACAGGCTTTGGGTATCCTGGGAGCAGGAGTAGAGATTGTCTGTGGCATAGATCACGCCCGGCAGTCCTTTGGCATAATCGGCCACAGCTGGCACATCCACCACCCCGCCAATATTGATGCCGCAATGACAGACAAAGACGCCCACCCGTGGCTCTTCCTGACTGATGTCGCGTTCCTCTGGAAAGCTGGCCTTGATGGTCTCGCTGCCTCGGGCCGGAGCCAGCTGGCCGGCGCAGAGGGCAGCCGCACCACTGGCCTGGGTCACGGACTCGGGGATATCCTTGGGTCCCTGAAAGGCGCCAATGACATAAACGCCAGGTCGGCTGGTGGCCAAGGGGGTGTAGTTATCGGTCTGGGCAAAGAGATATTCATTGAGCTCAATACCAGCAGCCCGTGCTAACTGTTCCGCATCATCGGGAGCCTCCAACCCCTGAGAGAGGACCACCAGATCAAATTTTTCATAATGGTGTTGCCCGTCGTAGGTGGCCCAGGTTAGGAGCAGACCGCCATCAAAGACATCCTCCACCTTGGCAGGTCGGGCATAGATCACCCGAAAATCTTTTTCCTTGGTGGCCCGTTCCCGGGCGGCATCAAAGCCCTTACCGTGGGTGCGGATATCCATATGAAAAAGGGTGATCTCGCAGTCTGGATCATGCTCCCGGGCTAGGGTAGCCTGTTTGATGGCATACATACAGCAGACCGATGAGCAGTAATTATTACCGCAGGTCTCATCACGGGAACCAATGCATTGGAGGAAGGCAATCTTCTTGGGGTGTTTCTGGTCGGACATACGGAGGATCTCGCCACCAGTGGGACCAGAGGCGCACATCAGCCGTTCGTGCTCAAAGGCGCTGAGGACATCCTTGAATTTGCCCCAGCCATAACGGGCCAGGATCTCGTTGCTGACCCGGCCGAAACCGGGGGCCAGGATCACCGCCCCCACCTTGATCTCCAGGGTCTTTTCCTGTTGATCGAAGCGGATTGCCTTGGCCTGGCAGGCCACGGCGCAGAGGCCGCAGGTTTCGTAATTTAGGCGCAGACAGGCCTTGGCGTCTATATAATAAGAGGTGGGCACGGCCTGGGCATAATCGATATGGGCGGCCTGGGTATGTTCGAGATTCTCGTTATAGTCGTCGCCGATCTGCTTGAGGCAATAGAGGGTGCACTGGCCGCAACCGGTACAGACCTCCTCGTCGATATACCTGGGCTGCTTTTTGATCCTGGCCGTAAACTGGCCAGGCGTTCCCTGGAGGCCGACAAGTTCCGACTTGGTGAGGATCTCAATATTGGGATCCCGGCCTACCTCCACAAGCTTTGGGGCCAGGATACAGAGGGAACAGTCATTGGTGGGAAAGGTCTTGTCCAGCCGGGCCATGACGCCGCCGAGGGCGCCGGACTTTTCCACCAGATAAACCTTATAGCCCAACTCGGTAAGATCAAGGGCCGTCTGGACACCGGCAACGCCACCACCCACCACCATAACTGCCCCACTTAATGTGGAGGACGCAGTTTGTACATCCGTATTCATAAAAAGAACTCCTTCCTGTATTAAACTCCACAACCTCGGGTGAGAGGTTATGGAGGCATGAAAATCACTCGAGCACGCAATAATATGTGCAAGAAATTTTCACAATTGGCTCAGACGGTTACTCGACCGCCTGATATGCCTAAGAAGGATAAGGGGCCTGGTTTAGGCCGAAGGGATCAGAGGAGACGAAGAAATCGGAGCTGAGATATTCCAACCCAGACCGGGTTGGTTGCCATCTAGGCATTCTCAGTATTTTTGATGGTAGATCAGCATTAATTGTCCTTGCCCAGATAATCTGGGACTTCTTAAAGGTCCTGGACTCAGTTTACTACTCGCTCGGAATCTATCGATTACCAGACGGGTATAAGTGCCTTTAAGAGATGATTTTCTACAAAAAATGCACAGAAAATCATTTCTAAGGCACAAAAATAAAGCGATAAAAAAGAACGAAAAAATAATGCCACAACAGACCCAATAGCGCAAATAGGAAATCCCTATACGTATAACCCTTTGTATAGGTGAGCTTTTTTTCTTGACAGAGGGTTCAGAAGATGTTTCAGTAACACGAATCTGAAATAAGTATTACCGTTAATGAACGAGAAATATTTTCCCCCACAAATAATACGAATTGAAATTTCACAGCACAAGGTTGTTTATATGCACATCTCAGAAGGTATCTTATCTGTACCCATATTAATCAGTGGTGGGGCCTTGACTGCGGCAGGTACTGCCATTGGCCTAAAAAAGCTTGATTATGATCGGATTATGGGGGTGGCCATTCTAGCGGCTACATTTTTCGTGGCCTCCCTCATCCATGTCCCCTTAGGGCCGGGTAGTGTCCACCTGGTGTTAAATGGTCTTCTCGGGGTGGTGTTGGGCTGGGCCAGTTTTCCGGCGATCCTTACGGCGCTACTGCTCCAAGCCATCTTTTTCCAATACGGCGGCATCGTAGTTTTGGGGGTCAACACCTTCAACATGGCGGTCCCGGCCCTGCTCTGCTTCTATCTGGTACGACCTTGGCTGGCGCGGCCAAAATTTAGACCATTGGCTGGCTTTGTCGGAGGATTTCTCTCTGTCTTCCTGTCCTCTCTGCTCATGGCCCTGGCCCTGGCCCTGTCAGATTCAGGTTTTCTGGCCACCGCCAAGATTGTCGTGGCCGCCCATCTGCCGGTGATGATCATCGAGGGTTTTATTACTATGTTCACCGTCTCTTTCCTGGCTCGGGTTAAACCGGAAATACTACAATTAGAATCTCGGAGTTAGAAATGTTGATACTAAAAAAAATATCTATAACCTTCTGCCTACTGGTCGCTGTCTTTTGTCTTCTGCCATCGATCTCCCAGGCCCACAAGGTACGGATTTTTGCCTATGCTGAGGGCAATACTATTGTCGGCGAGACTGCCTTTAGCGGTGGCCGGGCAGCTAAAGATTCGTTAATCATTGTCCAGGATGCGGCCAGTGCCAAGCCTCTGCTCACCTGCCGTACCGATGACCACGGGCAATTTCGCTTCCAGATCCCGGAAGAGGCCCGAAAAGGGCAACTGAACCTACGGATTATTATCAATACCGGCGAAGGTCATCGCGGCGAATGGCTGTTGGAGGCGGCAGAGTATCTGGGAGACGGTGAAGGCGAATCTGTCTCGACCAGAGACCAAAAGAGCGTTGCCGAGGTAGCCCTGGCAAGCATGACAACAAAGCCCAGTACCACGGACGAAGAGCTTATTCGCCGGGTGGTGGAAGAGGCCATGGATAAAAAACTTAGCCCCATCAAGCGCATGCTGGCCGAAAGTCAAAACAAAGGTCCTAGCCTGCAGGATATCCTCGGCGGTATCGGTTATATCCTCGGTCTGGCAGGAATTATTGCATATATTAAATCTAACCCTAAAGGATAAGATTCTTGTTGGCAGATATAAACTTGGCAATTTTAAAACATTATAAGTTTGAGAGATAAATTCTCACACTAACAAAGTAAGAATCTAAAAAAGGAGAAACAAAATGATTCGCAGAATGATTACTTCAAGTTGTGTTGCTGGCCTACTTCTGGGCGCTGCCGGACAGGCCATGGCCCATTTCGGTATGGTGATACCATCCGACAATATTGTCACCCAGCAGAAAAAATCGGTGGAACTTTCCCTGTCTTTTTCCCATCCCTTTGAACTTATCGGCATGGATCTAACCAAGCCGGAAAAATTCTATGTCATCAAAGACGGTAAGAAGACCGACCTCTTGGCCTCACTCAAAGAAACTAAGGTCATGGGTCATAAGGCATGGCAGACCAATTACCGGGTAAAACGGCCAGGTGTCTATCATTTTGCCATGGAGCCCAAGCCTTACTGGGAACCGGCCGAGGATCTCTCAATCATCCATTACACCAAAACCATCATCGCCGCCTTTGGTGCAGATGAGGGCTGGGACGAACCCATGGGTCTGCCCACCGAGATTGTGCCCATGCTCAGACCCTTTGGCAATTACGCCGGCAACAGTTTCAGCGGCAAGGTGTTGATGAACGGCCAACCCGTCCCCCATGCCGAGGTGGAGGTGGAACTCTATAATCAGGACGGCTCTCTTCAGGCCCCCAGCGATTACCACATCACCCAGGTCATCAAGGCCGATGCAAATGGCATCTTTACCTTCACCTGTTCCAGGGGAGGTTGGTGGGGTTTTTCCGCCTTGAACGAGGCCAACTATACCTTGAAGAATCCGCAGGGTGAAGCCAAGGCTGTCGAGTTGGGTGCGGTGCTGTGGATCTATCTGAATGAGTACCAGGCCAAATGATCTTTGAGATTTTCAGCCAGGGCAATTCTCTGTTGCACCGGACCGACACCAGGGTAAAGATAGTCGGGGCCATGGCCCTAACCCTGGTGATCGCCCTTTGCCAGAGCTATTATACCGGCCTGGCCGGGTTGTTGACGGGCTTATCCCTATTGCTTGTATCCAGGCTCAAGTGGCGGCAGGTTCTCATGCGGCTGGTGGTGGTGAATAGCTTCATCGCCTTTCTCTGGCTCACACTGCCCCTAACCTATCCGGGCGACACAATTGGGCTCGGCCCTATAAATCTGAGCCGACAAGGAATCGAACTGGTAACCCTGATCACCATCAAGACAAATGGTATCATCCTGATCTTTATCAGCCTGTTGGCCACTTCCACCGTGGCAGAACTGGGTCATGGTCTGGAAGGGTTACGGCTGCCGACCAAACTCTGCCTGCTGCTGCTCTTTTCCTATCGTTATATATTTGTGGTCAGCCAGGAATATCAGCGCTTGGCCCGGGCCGCTAAGCTTCGTTGTTTTAGGCCCGGTACCAATCTCCATACCTACCGGACCTATGGTCACCTCTTTGGCATGACCCTGGTCAAGAGCTGGAATCGGGCTGAGCGGGTGGGGCAGGGCATGCTGTTGCGTGGTTTTCATGGCCGATTTTACAGCCTGGATGAACAGATAATGGCCAAGGGCGACTTGATTTTCCTGATTATCATACTGACCACCGTGATTGGACTCGGTGGTCTGGAATTTTTACTTACATGAGAAAACCATGACCCCGTCGCCCCTGATCAAATTACAGGATGTTTCCTATACCTACCCCGGTGCAACAGAACCGGTACTGGATAGGGTAGTCCTTGCCCTGCGTAAAGGGCAGCATCTTGGCCTGATCGGCCCCAACGGCTGCGGTAAGACGACTCTCTTTCATGTCGTCATGGGATTGCTCAAACCGAACACAGGCATGTTGTCTTTCAAGGGTACCGAGCTGCGCAAGGCCCAAGATTTCAAAAAGTTACGCCAAGAGATCGGCCTGCTCTTTCAGGATGCCGACGACCAGCTCTTTTCGCCCACAGTGCTGGAGGACGTGGCCTTCGGGCCCCTCAATCTCGGCGCTAGCCCGGCCGAGGCCAGGAAAATGGCCATCCAGACCCTCAGCGATCTAGGGCTAGCCGAGCTTGAAAAACGGGTCACCCACCAACTTTCCGGTGGCGAAAAGAAACTGGTGTCCCTGGCCACCATCCTGGCTATGCAGCCCAAGGCCCTGCTCCTGGATGAGCCGACCAATAACCTGGATCCAGCCACCAGGGCCAGACTCATTAAAATCCTCACCGGGCTTGATCTCGCCTATGTGATCATCTCCCACGACTGGGACTTCCTGGCCGAAACCAGCCAGGATATCCTGGTCATGGATCAGGGCCGGGTGACAGAATGCCACAAGTCATGCCTCCATGACCACCGCCACGCCCACCCCTATGGCAGGCATCCCCATCAACACTCGGATGGCAAGGGAAAGGATCACCCGGCTTAATAGAAATATAGTTTTTTTTTGATCTACCAGTAACACGATATTTCACTTTGTGTTGCTGGTAGATCATTTCTTCACACTGACAACAAGGAAGCGGTGAAGGAGCAAAGACACCGATTATTTTTTTACCAAGCGGTGTTACGAATTTTAAAAATGTGTGCTGAGCATATTTATTGCTCGGCACACATAATATCAACCAAAAGGAAAATAATATTTCCCAAGAAAGGAGAATTGTTGTGAGAAAGAGTTTACCCAAACACCTTTTAAGCGCGGCGCTTGTAGCCCTTACCGCCACCTCTGCCTGGGCAGAGGTGGCGGGTGACAGCGAGGGAGGCTTGCTGCAGGCCATCAATGATCATGTAGACTTAAGCGCCCTGGTAGAGGTGGAGGCAAGCTCCGCCAAGGCCTTTGATAAGTCTAAGAGCAGTGATATTGCCCTGGCTACCGTGGAAATCGGCCTGGACGGCCAGGTCTCGGAATGGTCGTCGGCCCATATCCTCCTTAAGTATGAAGAGGGCGAGGATAACGACCATGTCTTTATTGATGAGGGCACGATCACCTTGGGCAATATAGAAAAATTCCCATTCATGCTTACGGCCGGCAAAATGTATGTACCCTTTGGCGCCTATAATTCAAATATGATTTCCGATCCCTTAACTCTGGAGTTCGGAGAGACCAATGACAGTGCAGTGCAGATCCTCACCGCGATTAATGGCTTTTACGCCACGGCCTATGTCTTTAACGGTAAGACGGATGAAACCGACAAAGATGATCTGGTCAGAACCTATGGCGCCAATATGGGCTACACCATGAGCAGCGATGCTTTCAGTCTGGATGCCGGCATCGACTGGCTTAGCAATCTAGCAGACTCAAACGGTCTGGCCGATCATATTTCCACCACCTCCGGAACCATAGCCGACCCAGTGAACGGTCTTTCCTTTCATGCCACTGTTGAGGCTGGTGGTTTCACTGTCACTGGCGAATATGTGGCCGCTCTGGACAATTTTGCGGCAGGTGAGGTGGATTTCAAGGGGCAGGGGGCTGAGCCCAAGGCATACAATCTGGAAGCGGCCTATGGCATGGAGATAGCGAATAGAACAACCACCTTTGCCCTAGGCTATCAGGCCACGGACGAGGCTCTGGGCCTTGGCCTGCCCGAGTCCCGATATATCGGCGCAGTTAGTGTGGAGTTATTCACCAATACCGCTCTGGCCCTCGAATACTTCTATGATGAAGATTACGACACAAGTGATGGTGGAACCGGTGAAGACGCCAACACCTTGACCATGCAACTGGCTCTTGAATTTTAACCGTTAATCTTTTGGGATTACTTGAAGCAGCTTTCGACAGTCTACAAAAGCTGAAGTTTCCTGAATAAAGGGATTTTTTTTAGCAGCGAGTAATACGAAAAACTAATTTGTGTGAACTGGGAAGGATGTGGGAAGGATGTGGGGTGGAAGGATGTGGGGTCAAATCTTTATAAGTGACAAACGTTAAAGAGGCTGGCTACATACTAACCACAAGCACCTCACTTCTTCCAGTCGATACCCCACCACACCAATCAACAACCGCCATCCACTAAAGAAAGTGGTTGGCGGTTGTTTTGTCTGTTATGTTGCATAAAATTCCTTACGTAACTTCTGGCGTGGCCGCAGGCCGTACCGAGCTTGGCACACATTTTACGTAAGAAGATTTTATGCGCCCGCAGGGACGGCATCTCCTTACCGCCGGACACAGCTTGCAAAAAAGATGAAAACCACAGTACCGATGCAGTTTTATCTCATAAAGACGGGCTTCAGATAGCGAAGCAGAAGCCACGGTAATTTGTGACTGAAGCCGTTAGCTGGAGACCTACCGTAGCTTATGCTAGTGTCGGTTCCGCAAACCATGCCGCTTTTTGGGTGGTAATTCAACTTTTTCCTTCCCGGAAAGTTAAGTGCAAACTGGTTGAAGGGCAGGTTATGCGGGACGTTAATATTGCCACATCGAATATCTAAAAAGATCAAATTCTCCTCCGGTTTAGATGTCTACTGTGAATGTCAGATATTATCGCATCCTTCGGTGGAAAGTGTCAGATCAAGTTTGAGCAACTACTTTAAATATTACTAAGCCCCTATCTAATTTACACATTAAATATCTCTATGTGCTCCCATCCCTGGTTAACTTCAGTTGTTTTTTCCCGTGAAACCCAATCGTTATCTTAACTTCATCCATTCCATAACCTCAGAATATCTCCAGCCCACACTATTTCCGGACAGTGGAACTCTAGAAGGGAATTCACCCTTGCGTTCCATTCTCCATATAGTTGTTCTTGAGAGGCCTGTTAATTCATGCAGTTCCTTTGCTCGTACAATCCGTTCGGGCCAAGTATCTGGACTAGATTGCTTTGTAGGCTTTGTTACAACGTTATCCACCAAATGCTCCAACAACTGGAAGCCAAAAAAATCGATCTGATCCTTTGTGACCTGGATAAATGAGATTTTATGGGCTCTCGTCAGCTTCATTAGGTCATCGATTGAGCACCGCAGAAACAAACAGGCTTCGTTCATGCTAAAACGTTGATACATTGAAATGCCCATATTGTTGGCCATTTCTACCATGGTATCTGGAAATGGCTCTTTATTCATGATTGTTGATCGGATTGCTTTTTTTTGTCTGAGCTCATTTCGCTACGCTGAGCACTCATATCATGTTTGTGAATGGCATCCATAATATCGCGAACGTCCTTTTCTGAAATTAACCCTTTTTCCACCGCCTGTTTGATCTCATTTTTATGAAAATCCTTGCCAGCTGTTACGAGGCTAGCTTCGATGGTTTGTTCTGCTTGTTCGATCTCAGCTGGACTACCCAAAGCATTCGACCACATGGGGTTGTGAGAATAAGCCTTGCTCTTTTGTACTTCTTGCCTGGCTTTTAATACGCCTTGTAGAGCAATGATTCTCTTTGTGTATGAGGAACTGCCTGGATTATATATGCTTCCATTATTCATAATGTTTTGTCCTTCCCAGTGGATCACTCATCAGGATTTCGTTTCAGCCAGTCAGCTGCCGCAATGATTTTTTGCAGCTTTTCCGTGAGTCTGCGAATCTCCTCTTCAGTCTTGTCCTGATGACGGTCAGGGTGGCATTTGGAGACATTTTCTCTAAAAAGTTTTCTTATCTCTTTTGAAGAGTATACTTTGTTTGGATCAAGGCCCAATGTCTCAAGATGTGCGGCCCTCTGTGGATTATTCGTTTTTCTCCAATTATTCGAGGAACTATTGGTTCCTGCACCACGTCCAGGCCTTTCCTTATCAGAACTCTGTTGCTTATCCTGTCTACGTTCGCCCCCTGGCCTGTGGTTTGAGTGGCGGGCACGGTGCATTGCTTCTTCATATTCGCGCCGTAACCTTTCGAGTTCAGCTTCCCTGCGCCGCAGTTCTTCTGCTTTCCTCCTCAGTTCCTCTTTTTGGGATTCAATATGCCTTCGTTCATCTTTAAAGCGAATGCCGTTAATTACCTCGCTAATAGCGTTAAAGAATCCATTGAAAATGTGGGCATGTGGCAGCATGAATCCTGCAAAAAAGAAAATGACGGCTATCCAGATAGCTGCTTTTGAGTCATTTAAATTCATGACAATCGGGGCCGCTACAAAAGCTAGCAATCCCATTTTCCAGATATTGAAATTCCGAGTATGGGTGGCCATGTATCCAACGCCAGACATGATTACCGCTATGAATATATAGGTTGAATAGCTTTCCATTAGCGTGGCTTCAACATTTTAATCAGAAACCCACCACCGAAAGCAAAACTTGCAATCAAATCTCCCTCATCTGCTATTGCTGCAGCAGCGAAAAGCAGTGTTATGGCAATTGGCGGAAAAACAAAATAACAGATAAAAAGTCCCCACTCTTTGTAAAGCCTTCTGACATTTTTAACTGAATATGCAATCGCATAACCAACAGAGAAGGCAAATATAGCAAAAAAAACATGTTC
>JAQIBE010000271.1 GCA_027859235.1 Desulfobulbaceae bacterium | reverse complement strand
CATGGAGATTAAACCATTTTTACCACCAGAATACGACTCCAGAAAAAGAAAAAGGCCTTTCTTGGGGGGACAAGAAGGCCTTTTTCAGGAGAAAGAAGATAAGAGTTTTATCTTTACTGAATTAAATGCAATAGCTATGCCACAACACAAACAAGACAATTCACCTACATATAAAAACGTAAAAACAAGGAGATAAGGGAGTAGACCTCCAACTTACCCCGTAATGAAATATACAAATTTCTATACTCTCAGCCACCCCCGCCTCATTCATTCCTACATTATGCACCGCTATCTCCCTGAAAACGTTCAGGTACAATTTTTATTACCTTGAATCCAGGGGCTATAAAAGACGGGATTATTTCAGGCAAACCCCGACCTCAGCCCCCCCCCCGCATCCCTTTTTTTACAAAAAAGCCGGGCGCAATTAGCTGTAATTGTTCAGACTTGATCTGACAGTTTCCGCAACAAGAACTTGGGGTGCGTTGAGAAATTCTTGAGGTTGGATGTGGTAATATTAACAGAACGTATCAGCAGTGGCGCCAAAAAGCTTGATTGAGTATGCGCTCCTGAACTCTTCGCATCCACTAAATGACATTGTTACGGCAATTTGTTTTATGTTTAGCCGGAGGATACCAATGCGACATCACTGATCAACAAGGCTGGGTCATCCTCCATGAACGTCTGGGGTAAACACTACGAGTTCATGAACATTATGGATTAGCTGCGCGTTTTTCTGCAAAATTATTCCTGACTGTCTAGATATGGTTTATTTAACTCCACGCAGGGCAATCAACGCCTTACACCCTTGCCCTTCAGCCTCCCATGGCTTGATAAAAGGCGGCGCTATTGACAAGGCGCTGTGCCTTAGCTTCGATCATGGTTAAGCGCACCAGTTGTGCTTGCTGTTGGGCGGTAAGGACGTTGACATAATTGACGGCACCAAGGGCATATTGGCGCTGGATGGATGCCAACGAAGCTTGCGCCGCTGCATCAGCGGCAGTGAGTGCCGTCAACCTCTGGGCATCATTCTCCAGAGCCCGCAGTACATCCGCTACATCACGCAGGGATTCAAGAACGACGTCTTGATAATGGGCGGCCGCCGCATCAAATGCAGCCAAGGCCGCCCGTTTTTGGGCCGGCAGTCCGGGGTTGAACAGGGGTTGGGTCAGTTGACCGACCAGGCTCCAGATAGTCGAATCCCCCCTAAACAGCGTGTCGGTGGTCAAGGCCTGCGAACCAAGGCTGGCGCTGAGGGTTAATTGTGGGTATAGCTGGGCGATTGCCACGCCGTATTCGGCATTGGCCGCTTGCAGCAGGGCCTCGGCAGCCTTAATATCGGGTCGGGTGCGGACCAACACCGAGGGTACGGTAAGTGGCAGATCAGTCGGCAGGGCGAACTCCTGGAGGGAGAAGAATGGCAAGCCTCCGAGCCCTGGCGCCCGACCGGCAAGGACGGCCAGCAGGTGTTCATTTTGCTGAAGCTGATTACGCAAGGTCGGGATGCCAGCCCGCGTCTGCTCCACCTGGGTTTGCAAGGCCAGGATATCATCCGGGGTTCCCTGGCCAAGGCGCACACGTTCGCTGGTCAATGTCAACTGCTCTTCCTGGTCGTAAAGGATAGTCTCCGTGGCCTGGATTTGAGCAGCCAGCCTGGCCTGAGTGATTGCGGTGGTAGCGATATGCGCAGTTAAGGTCAGCCGGGCTCCTGCAAGTTGATAGTTCTGATAGTCGACCTGGGCGGCCAGGGATTCCAGGGAGCGGCGGGTACCTCCAACCAGATCGAAGGTGTACTGAACATTAACGCTGGTGTTGTAAAGACTGAATTCCTGGGCATCACCACTCTGGCCGAAAATGCTGGGATTGGAGCGCTGGCGCTGGCCGCTGACGTTGGCGCCAACCTGTGGATACAGGCTTGAGCCAGCCTGGGCAGCATACAGTTCATCAGCCTGGCGGAGCCTGGCCTGAGCCCCGACCAGTGTGGGGTTGGCCTGTAAGGCTTCATCAATCAAACCATTCAGCTTTGCTGAGCCGAGTTCATGCCACCATTGCGGTTTGGCCAGGCCGTCCGCGCTGAGATGCTGTGATTCGCCGAGTGATGTGGGGGTCGGGGTGTAAGTTGCCACATCGGGAGGTGATGGGCGCTTAAAATCTGGCCCAACCGTACATCCCGCCAGCAAACCAACAAGGATAAGGGCAGTGAAGATGTGACCACTGATCATTTTAGCGGTTTTCATAAAAATGCTCCTGGAACGGTTTCCGAAAATCCTGATGACAGGCAAGGCAACTCTGTTGCAATGTTGCAAAGGCAGAAACAACTAGCGGCCCATCCTGGCGCTCGGCGGCTTGCCTCAGTTCCTGACCTGCCTGGTAGGTTTTATTGTCGTAGTTCTTATATTTACCGGCATCACCACCGACAAAGCGCAGGATGCGCATCTTCTCAACCAACGGCGGTTGAGAGTGGTCGGCAATCAACGGTGCAATTTTTGCCACCAGTTGCCAATTCTCACGGGAAATATTATCGGTAATTTGCTGCATATGTATACCCTGATCCTGCATGATCTTCTGCAGGGCAAGTGGCTCAGCTTCAGTGTTACCGTTGGCCCATGTCATGGCACCTGTCGACAAAAGAAGGGCACCAATCACCCCGGCTGCAAATATTTTAATAGCTCGCTTGTGTCTCATCGGCAGTCTTCTCCCTCCCTTGCCTTAATTTCACTCAAAATCACGTCCTTCACCAGCTTCCTCGTAGGTCACACCATCGCGGATATGGTAGATGCGCTTGAAGGTCGGAAGAATTTTTTCATCATGGGTGACGATAATGATAGCCGTCTGGTACTGGCGGGCCATATCGTTTAAAATCCGAATCACAGCCAGAGCACGCTCGCTGTCGAGGGGTGCTGTGGGCTCATCGGCAAGAATCACCGGCGGCCGGTTGATCAAGCCTCGGGCAATGGCTACCCGCTGCTGTTCGCCACCGGAGAGCTGCGACGGCATGGCCTTGGCACGATGGTTCACATCAAGGGCTTTCAGTAACGCTCTGGCCCGATTCCGCGCTTCGCCGTTTGCCACGCCGGCCAGCATGGGCAGCAAGGCAACGTTATCAGTTACATCGAGGAAAGGGATAAGATAGGGGGCCTGAAACACAAAGCCGATTTTATCGCGGCGCAGGGCACGCAAATCTTTGACTTTCCAGCCATCATCATAAATGACTTTATCGCCGAGAATCATCCGGCCGGCTGTGGGTTCAATCACCGCCCCCAGAGCTTTGAGCAGCGTGCTTTTGCCTGACCCTGATGGTCCGATCAGGCCGACCACTTCACCTGGGGCCACCTGCATATCGACGTTCTTTAAGGCATCAACGGCGGTATCTCCGCTGCCATAACGTTTTTTTAATCCTTGGATATGAATACCTTTATCGATCATATCAACCTCCTATAGCCACGGCCGGATCGACCTTGAGGGCGGCACGAATAGCGATAACGCTCGCCAATATACAGATCACCACCACGGCACCAAAGCCTATTACAGAGTCGAGGGGCTCCAGCAGTACATATTTAGGAAAGATCGGTGCCATTAATAAGGTTGCCGTAATCTTGCCCACCACAAAGCCAATCACCCCCAAGGCAATGGATTGTTGCATGATCAAGGCGACAATGGTGCGGTTTTTGGTGCCGATTAATTTGAGCACGGCAATCTCGCGAATTTTGCCCAGGGTCAGGGTGTAGATGATGAAGGCGACAATGGCCGAGCTGACAACCGAAAGAATGACCAGAAACATGAAGATCTGTTTTGCCGCAGTGGCGATCAGCTTACCAACGAGGATCTCCTCCATCTGAACCCGTGTGTAGACCGTCAGTCGCTTCCAGCGCCGGATCGATTCCGCCACGACCTCGGAGTTATGCCCCTCTTTAACCTGCACCAGCACCGCATTGACGTACGGATTACTGGATTGTGAAGCGATGACGGCATCAAGCAAACCAGGGACTTGCGGCCG
>JAQIBE010000264.1 GCA_027859235.1 Desulfobulbaceae bacterium | reverse complement strand
GTGAAAATAAAAAGCACCCCAAGGGTATTTCCTTACGGGCACGCAGCATATTAGTCATATGCGAGAATTTTTCTTTTTACAGTGACGCAGTAATTGGGCAAAAGAGCAGTTTTTCAAGGTGCCCTGAAGACATTCGGAGAAGAACTAGTCGTTCGGGGAAAATGCACCTCTTTCCCTTGGCCGGCGAACGGTTACGATAAAAAAGCTGCAAAAATTGCCGGCCCCGGCCTAAGCGGAGAAGAACCATGAATGCTGAGAAAAAAATCCTGGTGGTGGACGATGACCCGAACCTCAGGAAGACCATTGCCGACATCCTGAGGATCAAGGGCTATGCAACGGCTGTTGCCGCAACCGGCGCCGAGGCAATTGCGGCAATGGAGTCAGGTGACATCAGCCTTGCCCTGATCGATCTGATGCTGCCGGACATGCCCGGCCTTGAGGTCATGGCCCGCATCCAGGCCATGTCGCCGCTGACGGAGGCGATTATCCTGACCGGACATGCCTCGATGGATACCGCCATCGAGGCAACCCGCCAAGGGGCGTTCTCCTACATCCTCAAACCCTACAATATGGATGACTTGCTCCTGAACATCAAACATGGCGTCGAGCGCCAGCAGACCAAGAAGGAAATTCTCCGCTTGGCCTCATTTCCCACGTTGGACCCCCATCCGGTGATCGAGCTTGACTCCGCCGGAGAGGTCTCCTTTCTCAATCCGGCGGCCGAGAGAATGTTCCCCGGCTTGGGTGCCACGGGGAAGTCACATCCTTTACTGCACGGTTCTATGGAGATGATCGCGGTCTTGCAACAAGGCAAAGAACAAGAGAAAAAAATTACGGAAAGAGCGATAGGCGCAGCAACGTATGAACTGCATACTTCCTATGTTCCGGATGTCAACCGCATTCGCATCTATGTTGTGGACATCACCGAGCGCAAGCATGCTCAAGAAAGATTACAGCGATATTCCGCTGACCTCGAAAACAAGAATACGGAGCTCCAGGAGGCCCTTGCCAAGATCAAGCAATTAACCGGCATGCTGCCGATATGCGCATCCTGTAAACGCATAAGGGATGACAAGGGCTACTGGAGCGGCGTCGAGACGTATGTGAGCGAACATACGGATGCCGTGTTCAGCCATGGCCTTTGCCCGGAATGTGAGAAAAAAGGGCGTGAGGATCTGGCTCAACTGCTACGAGAAAACAGCTGAAAGGCATATCCCTGGGAGGGGGAAGCCGGATTTCTCACAAAGAGTCACCACTGGACCTACAATGAAAATTATTGGTATTGTTCTAGTGGTGTTAGGAATTGGCCTTGCAATATGGGTAGCAATTATCTGGTTCTGTCGGTTCATAACTGACACAAGCGATTACAGGCTCAGATACGGATAAGGTCATGACCTTCTACATCGCCGGTGCGGTCAGTTTTTTTGTCACCATATATCTTTTCAGGAAAAATTAAAATTGGAGACAGCATGGATATCATTAGCTTGATAATATTTTTAGCAATTGGCGCGCTGGCTGGATGGCTTGCTGGCAACATAATGAAAGGCAGAGGCTTCGGCGTCATAGGCAATATTCTTGTGGGAATTATTGGCGCTGTATTGGGCGGCTTTGTCTTCGGTCTGCTCGGCATTACAACTGGCGGGTTTTTAGGCTCTGTAATTATGGCCACTATTGGTGCTGTTCTTTTGTTATTTATAATCAGTATAGTTAAGAAGGGTTGACTCTATAGCACCAAAGACAAGGCATGAGCTGCGCGGCTGATTAGCAGCCTTATACGTTAAAAGGCGACAAAAGGGGGTCAAAAAACAATTTGATATGATTCCTAATATTAGATAGGATTTACTGAAAGAATGAGTGTGAACGTACATGGCGGTAGCCAAACAATTCTCTGAGCATCGTTGGGTTAATTCTGGATAGTTTCTTGAAGTAATTCAAAGGGGTTAGCTGGGAACAGATCATATTCACCGGCACCCTAATTTTGCTTGTTCTATTATTGACATGGTTGGGCATGGTTATTTTGCGGAAGATATTAAGCCAACTTGACCCCCTTTTGTTTCTTATACCGATTACAAGGTAAGGCAGCACCAAAAACAAGGATACAGCAAATGGGCAGGGAAGAAATCATCACAAAATCCAGTGAGTTTGCCGAGAGTGTCATCAACACCGTGCGCGAACCCGTAATCGTTCTGGACCAGGACCTGAGGGTGGTCACCGTCAGCCGTTCCTTCTACGATTTTTTCAAGTTAAAACCTGAAGAGACCGTGGGCCAGCTTATCTATGACCTGGGCAACAAGCAGTGGGATATCCCCAAGCTGCGCGAATTGCTGGAAGAGATCCTTCCCGAACAGACCAGTTTTGATAACTATGAGGTTGAACACGATTTTGCCACCATCGGCAGGCGCACCATGCTGCTGAATGGTCGGCAGATTGAACGGGGAATGGGCAAGGAGCGGATCATCCTTCTGGCCATTGAGGATATCACCGAGCGCAAGCGACTGGAGGACCTGCTGACAGAATCTGAAGTCCGCTACCGGCGTATCTTTGAGACCGCCAGCAACGGGATCGTACTTCTCGAAAAAGACGAAGGCCGTATAATGCATGGGAATGAGGCTATCAAGAAGATGCTGGGGTATTCCGAAGAGGAGTACATCGGGAAAAAGCTGCAGGATATCGGCGTTCCCCTCGACATGAGTGATTTCCCGGCGATCATGCAAGATCTGGACAAGAAAGTCATCCTTAATTACGAAGATATTACGGTGAAAACCAAGTCCGGGCCAGATGTCACCACAGAGATATATATCAGCACGGATATATATATGGTCGACAGGATGCAACTGGTCCAATGCAATATTCGCGATGTCAGTGCACGGAAGAAGGTGCAGCAACAACTGCGTCTGGATCACGAGATTATATCAAATATCAGTGATGGTGTTTATCTTGTCCGGTCCAGTGACGGTGTTATTGTCTTTGCCAACCGTCCATTTGAAAAGATGTTTGGATACGATCCGGGAGAAATTATCGGACAGCATGTATCCGTGGTCAACGCTCCCAATGGGAAAGCTCCTCAGGATACAGCCCAAGCAATCATGAAGAAGTTGAGAAAGCACGGCATCTGGCGTGGCGAAGTCTTGAACATCAGGAAAGATGGGGGCACTTTTTGGTGCGATGAGAGCGTTACAAGCTTGAAATTAGAGAGGGCTGATTATGGGACTGTTTGGGTGTCGGTCCATCGAGACATCACCGAGCGCAAGCAGGCGGAAGAGTTGCTTACAGAATCGCAGCAGATGTTAAGGATAGTTTTAAATGCAATTCCGGTTCGTGTTTTTTGGAAAGACCGGGAATTAAATTACCTCGGCTGCAATAAACAATTTGCATTAGATGCCGGATTTGAATCCCCAGCTGCTCTGATTGGCAAGGATGATTTCCAGATGGGCTGGCGTGAACAAGCGGAACTATATCGTGCAGACGACGACAACGTTATCAAAAGCGATATTCCTCAGTTGAATTACGAAGAACCTCAAACAACACCAGCGGGTGGCAGAATCTGGCTCAGAACAAGTAAAATTCCGCTAAAAAACATAAACGATGAAATCATTGGTGTGTTGGGAGCTTACGAAGACATCACCGGGCATAAGAAACTCGAAGCCCAACTCCTGCAATCTCAGAAGATGGAGGCAGTCGGCACTCTGACCGGAGGGATTGCCCACGATTTCAATAATATCCTCAATGTGATCCTGGGATATGGCACCATGGTCATGAACACCTTGGCAGCCGGTAGTCCTGCAAAGGAAAATATGGATGAGGTGCTCCTTGCTGCCGACAAGGCTGCGAATCTCACCAAAAAGCTGCTCGTCTTCAGCAGAAAACAGGCGGTTGAGGTGAAACCCGTTAATGTCAATGAGCTTATCCTCGACCTGCAGAAAATGCTTGGCCGGATTATCAGAGAGAGTATCGAATTTAATCTGGACCTTGCGGACAGGCCCTTGATCGTGCTGGCCGATGGAGGGCAGATAGAGCAGGTGCTGATAAACCTGGCCGCCAATGCCAGGGACGCCATGCCCGAAGGCGGACGGTTGACAATCGGCACCGAACTGGTGGAAATAGATGAAGAATATGTTGCAGCGTATGGATATGGCAAGACTGGGAGGTATGCGCTGCTCACGGTTACTGATACAGGGCAGGGAATGGATGCGGAAACGCAGAAGAAGATATTCGAGCCTTTTTTTACCACAAAAGGTGTTGGCGAAGGGACAGGGCTCGGCCTTGCCATCTCCTACGGAATAATAAAACAGCATAGCGGCTACCTCAAGGTCTACAGCGAACCAGGCGAAGGCACGGCATTAAAAATATATCTGCCTCTCAGTGAAGAAGAGGCCCTCCTGGAGACGAAGACGGAGGGGGTCGCCCCTGTCAAGGGCGGCAATG
This sequence comes from Desulfobulbaceae bacterium, assembly GCA_027859235.1. GTDB lineage: Bacteria > Desulfobacterota > Desulfobulbia > Desulfobulbales > SURF-16 > JAJRUT01. The sequence goes on along the minus strand of JAQIBE010000264.1, from coordinate 1,855 downwards.
AGACTGTCCTGGTAGCCGAGGACAACGCTGCCCTGCGGAACTTGTCAAGGATAGTGCTGGAGTCCTTCGGTTACACGGTTATCGCCGCCGAGGATGGCGAAGAGGCGATCACCAGATTCATGGAGAACAGGGAAGGTATCGGCCTCGTCCTGCTGGACATGATCATGCCGAAGAAAAACGGGGAAGAAGTCAGTGAGGCGATCCGGAAGGTCTGTCCCGGGATGGGAATAGTCTTCATGAGCGGATATACCCTGGATATTGTCACGAACAAAGACTTGCTAGAGGCCGGTTTTGACTTTATCCAAAAGCCTTTTCAGTCGAAAGACCTTTTGGCAAAGGTGCGGGAGGTGCTGGACAGATGAGTGAAAAGATACTGATCGTCGACGATGAGGAGAGCAATCTCAAGCTGCTCTCCAAGTGGCTCATTCCCCTGGGTTATGATATTGAACTTGCCGCCAACGGGGCAGAGGCGGTGCGGCAGGCCAGGGAGAGCCGGCCTGACCTGATCATCCTTGACATCATGATGCCGGTCATGGATGGTTACGAGGCCTGCAGAATTATAAAGGCAACCCTGGAGACCAAGAATATACCCATCATTATAGTGACGGGGCTTAACGATAGAGACTCGAAATTAAAAGGGCTCTCGGTCTCGGCCAATGATTTCCTTTCCAAGCCCATCGATCAGGCCGAATTAACCATCCGGGTCAAGAACCTTCTCAAGATCAAGGAATACGAAGACTTTGTGCTCAACCATAATCAGATACTGGAACAGGAGGTGCGGGAAAGAACGCAGGATCTGAGGAATATGGGCAACGATATGGTGCGGAAACTGACGGCAGCCGCAGAATTTCGTGATACAGAAACCGGCGCTCATATAGCGCGGATAGGGTTTTATGCGGGCAAGATGGCCGAGGCGATGGAGATGCCCATGGACTTTGTGGAGACGATAACCTTTGCGAGCTCGCTACATGACATCGGCAAGATCGGCATCCCGGACAGCATCCTCTTAAAGCCGGATCCTCTTACCCGAGATGAATTTGAGATCATGAAGACGCATCCTGCCATGGGCGCGAAGATCCTCTCGGGGTCAACCTATCCAGGTATCCAGATGGCTAGCGCCATTGCCTTAACTCATCACGAACGGTGGGATGGCGGGGGATATCCGGGTGGGCTCAAGGGAGAAGAAATCCCCATTGAGGGCAGGATAGTCATGCTCGTTGATCAGTATGACGCTCTCAGGTGTCACAGGCCTTACAAACCGGCCTTTGACCACCCACAGACCTTCCAGATTATTACCGAGGGTGACGGCAGGACCATGCCGGGACATTTTGATCCGGCGGTTCTCAAGACCTTCACGGAAATCGCCCCTGTCTTTGCAGATATATTCGATCACCACCAATAGAGTTGACCCCCTTTTAGTTCTTAGACTCTACAATAGCAAATATTAGATAAACTGAGCGTCTACCTGATATAGATCAGGTTTCAACAAACTAATGAAGGAGATGAAATGTCATATTATTTCAACAAGACAGTAAATATGTCCTTTGACGAAGCCATCGATAAGGTAACAAAAGAATTAAAAAAGGCAGGTTTTGGGGTATTAACCGAAATTGACGTCAAGTCAGCCTTAAAGAAGAAAATCAATGTAGATTTTAGAAAATATCGAATACTTGGGGCCTGTAATCCTGCATACGCTCACAAAGCCCTGCTCGCCGAAGATAAAATAGGCCTAATGCTACCATGCAATGTTGTGGTGCAAGAAACAGAGGATGGGAAAGTCGAAGTTGCCGCCATTGATCCAGTTGCTTCTATGCAATCTGTTAAAAATGATAGCCTCGGCGAAATCGCCACCTTA
>JAQIBE010000263.1 GCA_027859235.1 Desulfobulbaceae bacterium | reverse complement strand
AAACCATAAATATCAGGGGAAACAGACCTTTCTGCCATTACTTTCATCCAACTTATTGACAGTCTTTTTTTGAAATGTTACAAAGATTGCCTTCTGGAAATTCCAGTTTGAAAATGTGGAGGAGTGGCCGAGTGGCCGAAGGCGGCGGTCTTGAAAACCGTTGAGCTTACGCTCCGTGGGTTCGAATCCTACCTCCTCCGCCATTTTTATAAAATACAGACTACGGCAACAGCTGTAGTCTTTGCAGTTTATGGCCGGAGAAGTGACCGAGAGGCCGATGGTGCTCGCCTGCTAAGCGAGTGTTCGTTAATCGCGAACCGAGGGTTCGAATCCCTCCTTCTCCGCCACCTTCTGTTTAGTTTACAACCAGTTATCATACCTTTCCCCAATCACTTTTTCTCTATCTATTCCGCTATTCAACTCCCAAGTGTACCATTAACGTACCACTTACTTCTGCTTCCTATCCAAAACACTCATAGTTGCTGTCAACTTATCATCTACAACATGAAGATATATTTCCGTTGTTGACTGCTTTTTATGCCGCAGCATTGTCTGAATTTCCTTCATGGAAACAGTCCCTTCATTATTTAACATTGAAGCAACCTGATGCCGAATAGCATGAAAGCCAAAACTTCGAACTTCAGCAATGCTACAAAGCTTGCCCATCATCTTGCGTAACTGATACTCAGTAAAGCTAAAAACACGTGTTTCATTACGAGAATTAGATTTACGCCTTCGCATCACTCCCTGTAAAGACTCAGTCATCGGTAACCAATCTTCTTCCAACTCACCTCCTTTACGTTTCCGAGTAAATAACCGTATTCTTTCTTGATCAAAATCAATATCTTCCCACCGTAATTTGGAAACCTCACCTTTTCTCGCTAAGGTATTAAACATTACCAATAAGAAATCTGCATCATCACCTTTTGCTACTGCCAAAACAGCCTTCACATCATTTATTGTAGGAACATATTTTTCAACTTTATCTTCCGAGAACTTATCCACAAACTGACAGGGATTTTTCATATCTAATAATTGCTTCCTGATCGCCCAATTATACAGTGCATTTAATTCACGCAAATCTCGATTGGCAGCCTTATTCCCACGATTATTAGCACAATCTGACAAATAAATTTCAACATCTCTTATTCCAACATCTGTAATAAGAACATCACTCCCCCAATAAGTAATCATCCCCCTGAAAACAAACTTCTTTTGCCTCCAAGTATTATGCTGCATCCCCTTTTGTCGACAACTGCCAAGATATTCTGTGGCAATTTGATGAAATAAAATTGACTGTTGTTTCTTTTCCGGATTCACTAAAGCTTGAAGCCCTGAGGCGATCCATTCTCTAGCCTGTCGCTTAGTGCGAAACCCTTCCTTTTTATAGCGTTTATTTTGGAATTGAAACCTTGCCACCCATCTTTTAGTCTTCTTATTTAGATATGTTCCACCCATTTCTCACCTCTCACCAATTAAGTTAAACGGATCAAGATTATCACCCAAAGAAACCTGTTTACCTGCATAATGGTTTCCCTTCAAACAACAGTTTTCAGCACCTTGTCTCGACGTATCACCCCCTTGTGCCCTGAAGTAATCCATAACATCATCCTTAATAAACCTTGCTCCACGAAGAGTAGACCCTTGACCTACAAAAAAATGTGGTAGTGCGCGCCAGTTTTTCTTAAAGGTATTTGGCCTGATCTTTAATAATTCTTCCATCCCTGTTCTATCCAAGATTTGATTTTCATATTCTTTCACTTTTATCACCCACAAACTTTAAAATATAGATTATAAATTCTTTTTTATTTACATATCGCCAAAAAAAACTACATATTACTAGAAGAAACAGCTGCCAACAAAGAACGTCTTACTTCAGTCAAATTAATAGTCAAAATTGCCTCTGGCCGACTCCAAAATTCTGAGACAATCTTGGGCATCTTCTTCCTTTTCTCAATTCTCGTAACAGTAGACGTACCAACCCCGTCTTTCGAGCGGTATACAACTTGAGCTATTAAAATCATATCATTGTCATAATCAATATTGGTTATGACCTGTTTACCCTCTTGACACTCAAAAATCTCAGAACATCCATTCCTAAGGCTCTGCATCAAAACACCGACTATTTCAACACTGATCTTGAAAACAGTAAGTTCTTTTGCAATACAAATTTCCATTAAATTCTGAAAATTAAACTGCCTAGAAGTTCCTGTCCCCTCACTTTTATCAACTGGTGTTAACACAGAATGCAATATCCAATATTGAATTCTCTGACCCGATTGCTCAGTGATTTCCCTAGTCTGTTTAGGCGTAAATAATCTCATAGTGATTATAAAATATTTTATATTTTATATATTGTCAATAAATATTTTTATATCTCCCCCACTTCTTAATCTTACAAAAACAACTTATCTCAAAGACTCACGGATTTGCCATATTTAAATTAAATTGTTCCGCTAATACTTTTATCGTCTCATCTGATTGACTTAGTGCTGTTTATATAAGAATAAGGGAGAAAAAAAGATACTTTTGTATAGCTACAGTAAGTAAGAGAATTCAGTAAACTTCGCATGTTATCTTTTTTGAAATGAGTATCGAGATCCCCTTCGTGCTTCTCAACTCGTTTACACCTTGATTTTGCATCTGACTAGGTGTTTTACTGTCATGCAAAAAAGCGAGTGGCACCCCAAACAGTCATTCCAATTGATGCACCGAGGGCCAGTAAGACCACACAACAGCCGCTGTTATTTGGTGGCTTTGAACCTGGCTTCTTAGCCTTGCCATCCTCATCGAATAACACGCACATTTCAACGACGCCATCACCATCATCATCGAATAAATCCAGAGGGTCTTGGTCAAAATCTTCCATGAAGTTTCTCCACAATCAGTTTATCGGCAAAAAGGTAACTTCAAAACCCTTGCATGAGCGGTACTTTTGCATCCTGTTGTTTATTGCAAAGGCTTGATTCATCTCATAGTGCTGGAAGATATCCAGTCCTCGATCCAGCAGGATCTTCCAGCCATGGTCGGTGACAATATGTCTGGCATGGATTGTCTTGCCTTCAGCGTACTCCCATGAGAACTTGATCCCAGCACCCCAGATACTTTCCTGCATTTGCATCAGATATTCTTTCTGCTGTTCACCTTTGAATTCATCTTCCACGGTCAACAGGTTGACTTCAACTTCTTCATCATCAGGCTTTACTTTGGCTATGGTTTCCAGTAGCTCCATGAGGTTTCTTGCCTGATGAAATAACCGGATATAAGGGTCGGTAATCGTGATTTTAGTTGCCCCTTTCAGATAAGGGCCGAAAAGGCCATCAAAACTTATGCCCTTTTGGTTTTCCTGAATAACAAGGTGCTGTTCTTTTGGCACATCTTCTTTTTCTCGTTGTTTTTGGGCGGCTTCCGAAGTTTCAAATTCTCCTGTATCTCCCTCATCTTCCTCAACACCAGCTTTATAGTAGTGCTGCGGATACTGTTTTTCTTCCAGAGTCTTTACGCGGAGCGGTTCCATCTTCCCTTGCCGGGTATATCCAAACCGCACGGGCTCATAGGTTTGATCAATGCGCATCAGCTGATCTTTCACCCGCTTACGCCCCTCAATGGCAAACTGCAGCAACTCTTCCATGTCTTCCTCCGAGGCTTCTCCGTGAGGGAAGAGGATCTTCATGAGGCCGGAAAATGTTTTGTTGATGGCGTCACGGTCTCTTGTTGATATATCACTCAATAACTCAAAATGATCCGCATAGAGTTGCGAGAAATCATGGTTACGGAGTGTTCGCAGGATCTCGGCCAGGTAGTCCACCACAAAGCCGTAGCCTTCAGAGAACATCTCTCCACGGATAATATCCACCTCCCAGCCGGGGATATAAAAATGCAGTCGATCCAGAAAGGCTGAATCATTATATGCTTCAGGAAGTTCATCAAAAAGGTCGGCATGCTTGAGCATGTAGGGGACAGTATGCTGGGTGTTGCCAATAAAAACCATTGAAGCTTCAGCGCCAAGAGTTTCAACGCCACGGGAAAAGGACTTGTTGGCCATGTAATTTTTCATGATGTCCACAAGTGCCTTGTTGGGTTTCTTTTTCTTTCCGGCAAATTCGTCAAATGCAACCGTATCCCAGTAGCCAACCAGGCCTAGTTTACCAGTATTGTTATTAACAAATAGTTTTGGGACGGTGACTTCACCTCCGGATATCAAGATGCCGTGGGGTGAAAACTCTGAATAGATATGGGATTTACCCGTTCCTTTAGGGCCAAGCTCAATGAGATTATAGTTGCGTTCACAAAAAGGAATCAAACGAACCAGCTGCAGAAGCTTACTACGGCTGCCAAACATCTCTGGATTGAACCCGATGGATTGCAAGATCAAATCAATCCATTCATCAGTGCTGAACTTTTTCCTTGCCTCGATATATTTATCATAATCAAAGTGCGAGAGCTGGATCGGTTTCAATGTGCCAAGAATCCATGGACACATCCGTTTGTCTTCCGATGGCTCATATTCAACATCAGCAATACACCACACCCCACTGACCAGGAGTTTAGGATGTTTTTTTATAGTACTTGTATCAACAAGAACCTTGGTAATGCCGAGATTCGAGAAGGAGGCCTCGTACACATCCTCCTTATCATTCAGGGCGACACTTATCTTGTCGATAACCTTATGACGTCCTTTTTCCCTGATCGTTGACTTGGTCAACCCAGCTTCATTTCGGTGGACATAATGCTTCTGTAATATTTCCTTTACCGTTTCAATCCCGCTTTTAATAGATTCTTCGTCAGCTGTGGCGCAATATTGGCCAAGCAGGTATTCCAAAACATACGATGGGACAATGGCATTGCCCTTGACGATTTTCACCAGATCCTTACGGACGACTAACCCAGAGAAATGCGCGTTAATCTTATTATCAAGTTCACTCATGGTCATGTCCTTTTAGCCCTAAAATCAGGATAAGACCCTTTACACAACATAAAAGCAGTGAGTAAGAGGGCTCTAGTTTTTATATTTGTTTTCCCCATTTTTACGCGTTCCTTTCAAGGGGTCTAAAAATCGAAATCAGTGGTGAATGATCGCTGCATGGTATAGCTCACAGACTTATAGTCTTTGTATTTTGCAGTGCCAACCAGCTTCTCTTCCAACCTCAAGGTAACAGTCTGGCCGTTTACGTCATCAGCTTTCCGCGTTAAGAGAAAACGAACCTGTATCTCCCGTTCCCTTGGTTTCTCAGAGGTAAAATCAAAGATCAGTTCATGGCTGTCTGAAATCAACTCATCATCTTTGGTATATATTCCCGCGCGCAATGTTCGAGACTGTCTTTTCCCCGTAACCGGATCAATCTGGTAAAAGGCAACCGACAGCTGGCTGGAGCTGATAACCGTGCTGCCACTGCGTAAAATATCCACCTCAACACTGCTCACATCGCTTTGCCGTTTCTTATTCACCCTAAGGACAGGCAAGACAACCTCCTGCAATGATGCACCGCCGTGAACGTAACGGCTACCAGAACCCTTCAGTCTCATGCGGTTAATGGATTTGGATATCTGAATCTCCACATCACCGCCAAGGCCAAGTTGTTCTGCGGTGAAATAACGCAGACTTGGATGTTGCTGTAAGCCTTTTCCCACTATGAAACGCCGATCGCGATGTAATATTTCCTCACCCTGAGGCTCTGCGGAGGTAAAGTCTGAGTCAGCAAGCACCTTGTTTTGATAGATAAAACCGTGGTCACTGGTGATCAGCATGTTGGTTGCATTGGCCGCAGCTAGTTTTTTTATCACCTTAATCAACTCCTGCAGTGTTTCTTCTACGGCCTCAAAAACCTGCTCTTCTGACTGCTTCTTATCCCCTGTGGCATCAATACGGTTATGATAGACATAAACAACATTATGATCCCGAAACAGTCCCCTGGAATCATCCCTGTTCATGTTAAGAAAATCTTCAGCCCGAATTGCCGTGGCACCATCGGCAACATGACGACTGAGAATCTTGGCCCTGTTAGGTGTCCCCAGGGAGCTGACACCATCAACAAGAATGGTTGCAGAGTTCTTATCTGCAAAACGCAACTCCTTATTGGGAAGAAGTGCTGCCATGCCTAACTGGGTAAAACTGGGCAGCATAGCGAGCATTGGCTCTAACTGGGCTTCATATTTATCTTCGCTGCGGATTAAACGCAGAAGTTCTTCGCCAATCTCATAGCGCAGCGCATCGGAAATGATGACACAGACCTTCTTGTTTTTGGCAGGATACGGGCTGACCCATTTCTCATAAAACAGGTTTTGCATGGGCAAAATGGGACGGGACCAGCGCGAGCTGGCATTCACCACTTGCTGCCAGTTATCATTCATCTGCAGAAGAAATCTGTTGGTGTAGAGATCTTCCACCTGCCCAGAAAGTTGTTCCAGTAGAGATGCCTGGCCAGATTTTCTGGAATGATAGATGAACTTCCTGTAAAGCTGATCCAGCTGAAACCAAGTGTTACTGTAGCGCTCGATTCCTGCCGGCACACTGTCAACCTGGAGATCCACGGTTTCCAGGTTTCGCATAAACCTGGCAGCGTATTCAACACACTCGTAATGATGGCTAAATTCTTGATACCAGTGGCTCTGGCGTCTGTTTCTGATAAGAACAGTACACTCACCTGTGCCCAGTGTCCTGTCCGCTATGGCCCGCACCAGTTCTCTGATAATTTTCAGGTCTATCAGGCGGAAGTAATCAATATCTATGAGGGACTTGTAATCACGATTCTGCAGATCCTGCTCAATGCTGAGGGCATCGGCACACTCTTCAGAAAGAGACTCAAAGGAGGAACGATGACGGATGGAGTCCTTCCACCGTTTAAGAAAAATAACAGCCTCACTGTTCAGGGTTGCAGGCTGTCCGGTCTCCATTCTGTAGCAGCAGTCAAACAGTTCGATGACAAAATCACGGATGGATTTTGTTGTCGATTCATAGCCGTAATGACGGTTCAGTTGCTCCCAGAGAAAGACATCAAGTTTGCAGCGTGCAAGGAGATTAAACTTCTCATCCTGGCCACTCGCCATTTCGCCCAGTAAATTTTCCAGGATCACATCTACCCGAGGCTCAGCATTGCTGCAGACAGCAACCATCTTTATGCGGATTGCCCCTGGTGTGTCGTCAGGGCTTAACAGTGCTTTGAGCTTGTCTCTGCGCTTGGCATTGCTGAAAAATTCCAGGTGGTCACTCACCAGATCAGTGAACTCGGGGCCGAGGCCAAGTTCACCGAGAAAGATGGATGCCTGATCGGTGCGAAACTCACCATGGGCCAACAGGACATCAAGGAGCCAGTTATCCAGCTCAGCAGGTTGGGGACCTTCATGGTAGAGGAGAAACTGTGTCGTTGGTTCATCGCGGAGAATGCGGTGCTTGACGTTAAATTCGTTGTTGTTCAGTACAACCTTTTCAACATGGGGCAGCTCAAGGTCGTCATAGTCGGCACGCAGCTCTTTATCCGCATCGTACCAGAAGACGATGCGGTGTTTTTTGAAAAGTCGGGTGAGTGGGTCTTGGATATTGCTCATTGGGAATTAAAAAATCTCATATTTCATTTTTGCACCATTAAAGTGAATCATATCATAAAAGCTCATTCACCAACCGATACACCGTTGTTCCATTCGTATGGGGCCAGTCTGCGCAAGGCGGCACATCCTTCTGTTCCGCATGTTCTATTGCGGCCTGAATGCGTGGCCTCAACTTCTCAATCTCCACATGACCCTTGGCAAAATTTGGCAAATGGCGCTCTAGTTTTGACCGGCAGTTGCTGGCACTCGTTACACCACTGCCATTCTCAAAATGGAGCAGGAGCCAATACTCAAAACATGGATTGCTGACAGCAAGATTAAACCGCATTTTCCGGCAACGTCCCCATACCGTGTTGAGCACATCTACGCTCCAATTGTCACGATCCAACACCAACCAGACAGCATCGTTTTTCCGCAATTGCTGCTTCTGGATATATTGTTCAGCCCGTTTGAATACTTTCAGTGGAGCACTATCATGCTTGCTGTCAAGCACATGAACACGAAGGGTGGCATTCTGGCTCTGGAACATACTAAAATAGGCGGGTTCTGTTTCTGTTCCTTCTGTAGCAATAATATAGAGCTTCCGATAATCACGGACAGGGGCACCCCTTGTATAACTTCGCCTCTTGCTGGCCACTATTCGCCCACCTGCTTTTGTTTTTCAGACTGTTTACGAAATGGCCCTTTGAACAAAATTTTGGGAACACCGCCCAACCTGCCTTGGAGGTAACTTTTCCGAATATCCTTATCATTGCGAACGTCTTTATAATCGCTAAAGGCAATAAGGTCAGAGCAACCATCCGGCCCCCGTTCAGCCACCCACATTTCATCACGGCGCAACAAATCCTGATCCATTAATAAGGCGTCATGGGTGGTAAACAGAAGTTGAGATCTGCTTTCCTCGCTACATCCGGCAAGATAGCTTTCCAGTAACTGCCTGGTCAGCAGGGTATGCAGGCTTCTGTCCAGCTCATCAATGATATAGACCTTGCTCACGTCAGGCTGTGCGATTGCCATAAATGCCGGAAGAAGGTCAATCATTCTCAAGGTGCCATCAGATTCATTTTTCAAATCAAACTTAATTTCCTTCTGATGGCTATCAACATGGTAACTGACAAGTTTCTTCGCCGTTATATCCCCATCTTTCCGGGAGATGACAAATCGGTCCCCTGCCGGGTCAAGACGAAGGCGCAGGTTCATATTGTCACCCAAGTCCTCCTTGATCCTGTTTAGAATATCAACGTGCGCCGGCAGATTCTCAAAGGCAATCTCTTCACCCCCCAGCTTGCTGACGCCTGTGTCCATACGACTCAACGCATCATTTATAAAGTCGTAGAGGGGGCTATCCTGCTGCAGGAACTGATCAAAAGGTTCAAACCGTGAATCAGGAGCAATAGGGACCAGAACATCACGAAACCAGAGATAGAGGGGCTTGAATTGCTCGTTTTTTTGACTGACCGCATTGGTAAGAAAGAGCTGATTGTCACGGGTACCTTGGAAAAGAAAGCGTAGGGCCTCATTCTTATGCAAAGAGCTGCCAAATATAATTTTACCATTTTGGCGGCGATACAATTCTTTCTCAGTGGTTTTGAGCACCTCAATCAGCCACTCTTCCACCACTTGCTGGGAGGTAACAGAAAAGCCGAACTCATAGCATTTTCCGTCGGCAAGGAACTCAAACACAAAAGTAGCAGGTCTTTTCAGGCAGCTTTCATCCAGCTTGAATGGCTCCACCTGGATTCGTGCGTCAGGCTGGCTGCCTTGGACAACGACGTGACGGGCAAAGTTGATTGCCTTGAAGAAGTTAGTCTTGCCAGAGGCATTGCCCCCATAAATTGCAGCAATCGGCAACAGACGCATATAGCCTTTGATTTTTGGCACCCTGCCGCCATGCTGCTTCTCACGGCTGGCAACCATGGAAAAGGAAACCTTATCCTTGAAAGACAAATAATTTTCTACTGAAAACGAAATCAACATATTCTTCACTTGGGAGATATTTTCTCTTAAATTAGCTGTAAATTACATGTTTATTAAACAAAGAACCTACTGTCAAGAGGTTTCGGCTCCTGTTAACTCCCTGTCGCCTTGTCTCCTGTCTGCTATTCATCCATCATTTTGTCATACATATGTTGACAGTAGTCGCAGAAACCTTCGAAATGCTGTTCACCGAGAGACAGGCCACAGCCACACCGCATACATTCATGGTGCGCTATCTCATAACCGCAAGCCAAACAGCACTCCTCTTCAAAAACAAAGGTGTCTTCGTCGCATTCAGGGCAAATTTCATGCGGAGGATCTCCACCGTCCGTCATGGCGATATACGAGTCTGCATACATCACCTCAGTAACACACTCGGAAATAACCTCTTCGAATGAAAATGGATTTCCACAGGTGCTGCAGATCAGTGAAGTGGCTATGGAATACTCGCCAGTATCATCCGTCTTGATCAGATCCGATGAGCAAGCTGGGCACCGAATCAGGTCTTTTGCTTTCTCAAGCGTCTTGTATTTCCAATCAATTTTAGAAAGTGAGGTGACACACAACTTTTTTTCAGACTCATAGACATCTGAAATTTTGAGCAATTCGTTCCAACACGCCTCACCCAGAGCATCTATTGGTTCTTCCAGAAATTCGTGATAGATAAAGTCCTTAATGATAACAAAAGACTTCGCAAGAATCTCCTTGATGGCCGCTTCAGGAGTAGTGGTGTAATAGTGCTCAATGTCATTTCTTATTTTGTTAATCTGATCAAAAACAGTCCAATCAATCTTCACGCCTAACGATGAAAACCTATCCTTGATCTGCTGAACATGGACTGTTTTTTTGCTTTTTCCTGCTGCCCGATATGTAATGTTGCCATCCTTGTCTCGATGAGGCCGGATATCAATCTTAATAAACAGCTCTTTGTCATAAGCAGGCGATAGATCACAGAGTTTTTCCTTATACAAAAGAAGGATGCCAGAGAAAATATTTCTCACAGCAGAGAGCTTGCGGCGCTCATCGGCAGACAGGTAATCTTCAACTCCTATCTGGATGGAGGCTATAGCATTTTTATAAAGTGGCATTAAGCATTCTCTCCATTGTGTCCGCTTTTCAACTCAACCCCGGCACTTTTTTTAGTGCGGCCCCTAATTTGGGGTAGTTGGCTTTGACGCCGTCGTCGAGGTCGATTGCGATGTTTTGGGTGGCGATGGGGTAGAGGATGTCGCGTTCGTAGTCGTCCAGTTCGGCGATGGTTTTCTTGAGTTTTTCTATCTCCTTGATGGCCTTTGTCTTTTCAGCTGGGGAGGCGGAGGCGCTGATGCTGATGGTCTCCAGGTGCTCACGGCGGGAGACGAGTTTGGTGTGGAACTCGCGCAGGTAATCGTTGAGGACGATGGAAACGGTGTCCGGCCGATAGCGGTGCATATAGATGAGGGCGTTGAAGCTGCCCTTGGGGCTTGAGAAGAGCCAGTATATGGGGCGTTTTTTGTAGGTTTTCAGGTGGTCTTTATAGAAATCAGTGAGGAAGTATTTGCGGATGTCCTTGCCGAGGGCCTCTTTGATGAATTTCAGGTTTTCCTCGTAATGGTCGTGACCAAAGGTGACCTTGAGGAATTCGTTGAAGCGGGAGGTGATGTCGTCGATGAACCAGTCCTGATCGAGGATAGGGATGACATTGTCCGTGTCGGCCGGGAAGTTCGGTTCCGGGATCTGCTGCAGGTAATCCTCGATGATCCCGCCCTGGTTGGCCAGGATCAACCCCGGTTTGTCCTGGGAATAGCGGCCGAACATGCAGCCCACCGCATAGGAGAGGAACTCCTTCATGGTGTCGGCCATGAGCAGGGCCTCCAGCTCCTCTTCGCTCTTATTGGCACTGTAGCGGTAGTGGGGGTTGCAGGTCAGGGTGATTTCGCTGAGCGGCACCTCGGGAGTCAGCTCATCCTGCAGGTCATAGACGTCGATAAAGATGCGGTTATTCTCCTCCTCAAACCGCTGCATCTCCAGCGTCATCTCCTGCCAGTGGGCACGAAGCTTCTGGTAGGTAGCCTTCAGGAGTGGATGGCGATAATCGAATTGCAACAGCGGAAGGCTGGCGAAATCCCAGGAGGTTTCAAAAGAGTCCCAATCTGACCGTGCAATAAAAATAAGTTCTTTTGAAAATATTTTCTTAGTCATACATTCATTTTTTAATAAAACTTTACTTATATCACCAGCCTGAAAATTTAATGTCGGTGCAAGAAATTTTAAATATCTTGCCATAATCTTACTATTAGCAAACGCTCCTATCTTCAAAAGCCATTTATTTGCAAAGAGTGTACATCCTCCATTATCAAAAAGGGTGCCTTCAGGAGTGTATCTAATAGAAAACCCACCGGAAGATATAGTTCCCCAGGTAAACCCTTCTCGAAAATAATAGTTAGCATTTCGTATAGTTGGCTTCTTGCTAGTCCAACTTAACCGTGATTTAATCGCAGCACCATTATCTTCCCAGTTAATTAAATATTCACGATTCCCATACCAGCGTCTAAATACGCCGCCTTTGTTATAAGGGAACCATTTCATTGTGTGATCTTCATTAGTTAGGCACGCGGTAACCAACGATATTTCATACCATAGACGAAGAAATTGATCGTTTTCACCAGTATCCAAACCTTTTCGTGGTGATGAAATGTTACCAAGCAGTTCGTTAGAAGAATAACCTTCAATTTCTTTTTTACTTACCCAATAGGCAATCGGACTTCCGGGGATTTTCTTGAAGTCGGTGGCAGAGGCGCGGAAGAACCAACCGCAGCCAGGATTCTTAACTGCTTCTCGGATGGATGCATTTTTCGAGGCTTCAGAGCTGCCAACTACAAGGCGCAGGAAGCTGCCTTTATATTCAGGCTGATTTGCATTTTCCAACACGAAAGCAGTCGTCGAAACCACCTCACCTCCAATACTGTCAAAGGCACGAGCGCCAAGATGGGCCATGGAAAGAATGGTGTTCTTCCCTAGAAGTCGAGAGCGCAGTTTTTCGAAGGAGGACAAAAACATCCAACTCTGCATGGTGATCATTGCCACGGCACCTGCTGGGAGTGCCAAATCAAGATTGCGTTCGATAAACATGGCAAAGAGGTCTGATTTGCTGTCTGGGTAGTTGTCTTTAGCCCACACCCCCAACCGCCCATTCATCCCCTTACCGCCCATATAGGGCGGATTGGCGATCACCACATGGTATTGGGGACTAAGATACTCAGCCTGCTCCAACACCCTTAAAACCTTGGGGTGCGTCTGCGCCAAAAAAAGTTTTGAACCAAGCCCTTTCTCGTCGATAACTTGTCTGACATGAGCCACATCGGTCACCTCCGGTCGAATCAGGGAACCGAAATTATCCGCCTCTTGAAACTGATGGAGCATGGTCTGCAGGTTGGCGGTGAACAGATCCCGGCCAACCACGTCCATATAGGGCTTCAACTCACCCTCATCGAATCGGACATTCTCCAGCACACAGATATTGGGCTGCACGGGTTTCCTGAAAAAACGGCGGTACTTCTCCCTAGCCTTCATGGTCAGGGCAAAGGCGGCCAGTTCACCGGCCCGTTCGTCAATTTCAATGCCGTACAGGTTCTTAGTCAGAATCAGACCGGGAATGTCCTTGACGTCATAACCCTCTTCCTCATAGATGGCTGAGAGCAGGTCAAAACCATAGGTGAGCATGTGGCCGCTGCCGCAGGCCGGGTCGCAGATTTTTATTTCTTCGGGTGAGTTGATCTTGAGGAAGTCGGTTTCCGGTTTCTCCGGCCTGATGTAATAGTCCATCTGCCCGGCGAGCTTGGAGTCAGGCCGATTGAGCATCCATAACCTGCCCAGAGAATTTTCCACCAGGTAACGGACGATCCAGTGCGGGGTAAAGAGCTGGGTGGCGGCCGGGATATTTTCCGGGGTGATCTTCTTGTTGTTCTTCAACCCTGCAAAGACCTGGTCCTTCTTCTCGGAGATATAGAACTGGTAGAGCCAGCCGATCACCTCAACATCCTGGCAGCTCTCCTCGGTCAAGGCCCCGCGCACATCCTGGAGGACGGAATTCTGCGAAAGCAGGTCCTCCGGCATCAACAGTTCGGTATAATCAGCAATGCGCTCAAACATGAAGGGCATCAACTGATGATAGCTGTTGCAGACCGCTACCAGCAGCAACCGGTAGGCCTCCTGCTGGGGATCAGCGGCCTTGACCTGACCGCCCAGAAGATCCAGGATCTTCTTACTGTCCACCTGCAGCCCATCATCAATATGGCCCTGCTTGGCATCCATCAGGATCTCAGGCTGGGAAAAGCCCTCAGCCGGGCTCACCGTACCGATGCGGGTATAACGATTGACATCCATGAAACGCAGGGCACAGAACCGGTTGAACCAGATATAGGCCACCCGCTCAATCACCGCCTTCTTAGAAGTCTCGGCAATCTGCTCCTGCAGCTGCTTGACCACCGCTTTCTTCTCACGAAGCTCAGCACTATCCATCTGCAGCACAAGCTTGAGCCGTGCACCCACCTGGTCAATAAGCTGCTGCCGTGCCGTCTGGGCGAATTTTTTTAATGAGGATGTTTCCATATACCGTTTCCAGTTTGTATTTTTCAGCTGTCGGTATCCACCTGAACCGCTGAATATGTATATGCCGGGTGCAAAAGGCGCAAAATTTATGCGCCAAAGCGTATAAGTCGCTTGTACACGAGCCAATGCACGCGTGTATAAAATTCAATACATGCGTTACTCTATACCTGTATCCGTTTGCCAGCATGGATTTCTTTAAGTAAGGCTTCTCGCATCATAGTGAGGTATTGTTCCACATCTTTCTCATCCACCAGCATCGGTTTGGAGAAATCTACCTTTAACGACCGGCCAAAGACATATTCCGGTTCTTTTTCACTGGTATCACCCGTGCCGCCGGTGCTTTTAGCTGTTGCTGCTGGTTTTGTTTTACCATTGTCGTTCTTTGACTTGGCAGCATGCGCTAAACGACCGACTTCCGCCAGTAGTCGTGAATACTCTCCTTCTTCAAAACTCCGCAACCTGTCGCGAATAACGGCAATCAGTTTATGTTGTTGCAGTTCCTGTTGGATTTTGTGGAAGGGCGCTTGTAGTCTTTGCTGTTCTTCCTGTTGAAGATTTGCAAATTCATCCAGGCCGACAAGCCGATCCGCAAGGGTTTGCACCATCTCTAAGGCTTTTGCTCGTTCCTCTTCGATAAGGGTGGCAATCTGCTCTTTCAGCTTGTCAACCAGGCCTTTGAGCTGTTGCATCTTGTTGCCCTTAAAGCAGTCCTTGTCTGCCAGGATATCACTTATCTGCTGGCCCTCATCACCTTGAAGATCTGAGAAATTGGCATTCTGCTCTTCAAGAAAACGCTTGCTCTCGTCATAGATATCTTTGGGCTGGCCTGACATGAAGCGCCGCACCGGTTCCAGCACATTGTCCTTCATGTCGAGGAGATTATCTTCAAGCTTGGCAAGGGCGGTCAGGTAGAAGCTATACTCTTTGCCAACAAGCTCTCGAAGCTGACTGATGGGTTCTTTCAGCACTGTCAAGAACGGGTAGTGTGAGACCATGCCTGCCATTGGCTCCAAGGCCTGCAGAAGTTCTTTGAATGCTGCGCCAGTCTCTTTGCCCAGGGGTTTGGCCTCGTTTGCTTTGGGGGGGGCATCAAAGAAGTCTTCATAAAACTCCTTTAATTGCCGGACCTGGGAGGTTGTAAAATCAATCTGGGGATCAAGGATGATATTTCCATGGCCCTGACTGTTACGCAGGGCCTTTTCTAAAGCCGTATCTTCCAGAGGATTTGAATCGGATTTGACCTCAATCTTTTCACGGGCGCAGAGTTTGGCCGTGATACAGAGGATGGCGGCAAAGTACCAGCCGTACGGCTTCTTCTCGAAGCGCTCCACCAGGCTTTTCAGAGTTGTCCGCACACCATTGCGGCTATTGCCCTGGATAAAGGAGAACATTTCGTGCTCTGCCTCACTCATCATTTTCTCATCACCGCCGAAGAGTGTCGCCCCAGACGGTTTAAGGCACGTCGCTATATCATTCTCGCTGTATTTGATCCCCCGCAGCATGTTCAGGTTGGGATAGGTGCGGCGAAGCAGATCATAAAAACCCTGAGTAATTCTGGTCTGTGGGTCAGTACTGCTTAACTCAAGGGGTTTCAAGTTGATAATGAGCTTTGCCTTGCCGAGCAGATCCTTGGCTCTATCCTGCAGAGCCTTGTAGCGCTCACGGTTCTGAAAACTCTTCTCGGTAAGAATCCGTCCAATCGCCTCCTGCTGGGTCTGGGTCATATTCAGACGGACATATTTGTCGGTCTTTTTATAGAGGAGCAGATCATGGAGGAAACGATCATCGGCGGGCATGATAACCAGCAGTTCATCTTTGGCCATGGACTGCATGGCAAGGGTGGTTTCATTATCGACCTGCTCATGAAACGGGCTGATGATATGGATGGTGAGCTCATGGTCTTTGCCGCATAAGCGGTCATCGAGTTTACGGGCAAAAGCATAATCCTGGCCATTGTCATCGTAACGGATCTTTCTTGACTTTAAGGGGTAATCAAACACGAGTTTGACCAGCTCTTCTGAAACGTCCGAGTTTTCAACGTCCGTATTTTTGACCTCCTGCTCCACATCCTTTTCTTCATTGGTAAGGAACTCATACAACTCACCATTGCGCTGGATATAGGTTTGCTGTTCAAGGAGGTTCAGGGCCGCTTCCACCTGTTTATGCAGATCAGTGATGTTGCGGTCAAAATTGTCCAGCATGAGGATGCTGATGTTACGAACAGTGGCCTTGAACGACTTGACATACTTCACTAGAAACAGTGCCTTGAGGACACGGACGGCAAACTCATCGCCCAGGTGTTGTTCTGAGTTGAGAACAGCCCTCTGGATCTGAGCCTTCAGGGCAGTGCGGATTCCTTCAAACATCAGGTCAAAGGTGGCCAGCTCCCTGATGCTGTGGTTAGCGATATGCTTTGCCACATGCTGGAACACGCCAAGCATGGAGCGCTCGCCTACGGAACTATGCTTGCCCTCAAAGGCATTATGTTGTGACAGGCTTTGGATGGCCGCCTGGAACAGGGTGAACTGATAGGGGATGAAGGGATAGGCATGGATGAAATGGTCCCGGTCCTTGAAATTCTTATAGCTTTGGGAGCCGTCTCCAAAATCAAACAGGGTTTTAAAATTGTTTACCTGTTCATGGTAGACATCAGATAGTGTCGCCACGCCACTTTCGTTTTTAAGTAAAAGCCTCTTCTGGATGACCTCATCTACATTGGCGCTGGTAAGCTTCATACGGTTGGCAAAACGGGCCTGGATCTTGGAAAAGTCATTGGCCTGTTTTTTGGTCATTTCACCGACAACATCATCCAAGACCTCCTGGGCAGTAACGATGACCCAGGCCCGACCTCTGCATTTGGTGGCCAGACTTTCTGCCACGGTCTGCAGGTTTGTCATGAGTTTTGTGTTATCTGCGACGTATTGACCGACCTCATCAACAAAAAAGTTTAAGCGGAAATTGGCCTCCTGCTGCTCGATATAGGTATTAATCTGCTCGGCAAAGTCTTCAATGGAGAGCTTGTAGTCGCTGCGGTATTTATCAAGGATACCCTTTGCGGACTCTTCATCCGTGTCTGTGACCTGGGAGTAGGCTTTGGCTATATTATGACCCTCGAGCAATGCCTGTTCCCGGCCTGCTGTCCAGTCCTGTTTGGCGATATTTTTATAGGCATCTTTGAATTTGCCATATAGGCCACGGCCATCAAGATCCCGCTCAAATTGGGCAATATGGCCATGCTTGCCGTAGTAGCCGCACATTTCATCAAAGACCTTCACAAAGACGGAGAGCAGGGCATCTGACTGGGTTTTGCTGATAACGTCAGCTTTCTGGTCAATATTAAAGAGGATGGATTTAGAGGGGATTTCTACGGCCCGTTTAAGGTCACCGCGCAGAATTTCATTATCCGCACATTTAGGAAGAAACAGGTCGAGGACGGGTGTGCCGTCAATGGAGCGATTTTCAAGGAGCAGGGCGAGGATCTTCAGGAGATGCGATTTTCCGGAACCAAAGAAACCAGACACCCAGACGCCGTTTGCACCGTCATAGTTTTTATAGGCGTCAAGAAAACTTTCCAGCCGTTGCGCAACCTCGTTGGTGAGAACGTATTCCTCTACCTCCAGGCGCAGACTGGCTTCATCATCAGCCTTGATAACACCTTCTATAGACCGATCTACCGGTTTCTCGAATATTTCACTTAGCAGCATGGGTTTTCCTTTTATGTGGGCGTAGTTTGTCCCGGTTAAATCTCGCAGTGGAAAATGTTGAATGCCCGGTAATACTTGTCATCATGTAAACAGTCAAAGAGATCCAGGGATGCGCCGCCTTCTAAAGATTGGGTATAAGCACCAGGGAAGAACATCACAGTAGGCCTTTCTTTGGCGGTACTTTGCAGGTTGTTCAGGACATTGTGGGAGCGAATGTATGGAAAAACTTCCCCAACTCCGGAGAGAAACATCACATCAAAATCGGCTTTAGCCATTTCCTCTGCTATGGCAGGGATCAAGTGTGCTTGTGAATCAAGAATGCCCTGCAGGAGTTCTTTGAGATGCTCTTTGTCTATAGACCCTTCAGTTTCAAGAATACGATCCCAAATATTACGTTTTTTTAGGATATCAACGGCCAGATCATAAAGATTGATATCAAGAATACGAATACCCTGTTGTTCGAGTTTATTTCGTAACTGAATACGGAGCCTTTCCATGTCCACAGCCTTCTGAGGCGGAAAGGGGCATATAAAAAAAGGGACTTCATTGCCCAGCCCCTGTTTCTTCAGAAACCGCTCACTGCTGATGAGTTTAAGCAGATGATCGAAACTGTCATTAATTGAAAATTGGTTCATGTCGTAATTTACGCTAACCATGAGTTGATATCCATGTCAGACACAGGGAACAGTGCAAGTAAGGCGGGGTGGTCTGCCGTCAGCACCTTAGTTAATTGTTCAGTAAGAAGGCCGGGGATGATCATATTGTCAGGTGACAGAATTTCTGACTCTCGCATGATTTTAAAAAGAACCTGTCTAAGTTTTGCCCGTGTTGAGTCCCGGAGGTGTTCCAGTTCTTCATGCCACTCGGCCTTGTCGGCAAAAAAGATCTCGTAATCCTGGTAGTGAAGATGGAGATCCATACGCAGGTATTTTTCCCGTACAACCTCCATCATAAATTCATGGACAAAAGAGTAGCGTTTACAGACCGCCACCCAGAGAAGGTATTGCTGTTCATGTCGTGAACCTGAAATGAGCAATTGTAGTTGGGCGTCTGTTAACAACTCTAAGCGAAAACATATTTCTCGGGCTCTGCGTTTGGCACTGCTCTCTGTTCGAGCCTGCAGAAAATTATCTAATAAAACGTGATCACGGGTTTTCTGCCAATCACCAATTTCATTAAATAATTCAGCAACCTGCAGTGATTCATTAAAAAACAGGCCTCCGGAAGTGAAGGACATTTTGTACTTACTATCTGTCACTTTCTGCAGCTCCATCTGATTTCACCCACTCATCAACTTCTTCATGCTTGAACTTCCATAACCGTCCAACTTTATGAGCAGACATATTTTTCCAATTGATCCAGTTGGATATGGTGTCTTTGCTGACACATAAGTATTTGGCTATTTCTTCAACAGATAACCAGCGATCTTCCATGTTAAAAAGTTAACATATATCTAAAGATTCATCACCGAGCCCCTAAATATAAAAGACCTACTCCTAACAAAACGAGAGTACTCATTAATCCCTAAAAATTCAAATAGTTAAACACTTCAATTAGATGATTAGCTATAAAATGAAAAGACAATACGGCAACGTCTGGAAATTTAAAAGGGGGGCGCAACAAATAATTGATAAGGTAATCCCCCCGAAAAATAGCGGATTAAAAGTAGAATTTGCTCATGAATTTATCGGGAAGAGATAATCAGGAACAATGTTAACTGGCCGTTTTTCTTAAATGGTTAAGATTGGCATTGGTTCCCTATGCTATTTGCTCATAATATATTGTCCTGATTGATTAATAGCAAAGATGGGGTTAGTTTCCGTAAGAATGTGAGGCAACAAGATTAAACTACTATTTCCACATTACATCCTTATCTGTGAATAACTGGAAAATATCGATACTGCGGTAATAAGTGGACAGCTTTTTCCATACAACCAGTCTTGATATCAGAATAGGCGGAAAAACAGTCCAGATATAGGATGATACTATGGACATTTTCTATGTATTGACAATGTTCGGCTTTAATAAATCAATTAACCAAAAGCTGTTTTTAACTATATATTTATTTGGGAAAGCGAATGAAAGAAAGAGTAGATTTTGTAGGACATAAATATATAAATGCTACTGATTTACCAGAATTTGTCAGTCCAAATAATATTATAGTACCTGCGCTAACCGCAGGGCAAAAATGGTTAAATGAAACAACAGAACAAATAGGTGATTGGCGAGCAAAATTTAGAAGTGCATATATAAAATGGGCACTTTGCCTCAATTCTATAGAAAAAGCTATCGAGAGATATTCTGATGATGATTTTAAAAAGAATGGAAAATTTTGGATTGATTCATTTAGAGTTCAGAAAGATAAAACAATGGGCAGATCAAAAATCGCTTTATGGAATGGCGATGAAGTAGCAGATAACTATCAGACTATACAACCTTTGATTGCAGAAAATGGGATTATTGAGATTTATAGTGCTATTGAAGAGTATATATTTATATCTTATAAAATTTTTCTTAACCACAATCCATCATCACTTCTACGTGGCAAACAGTTTAGAGATTTAAGGAAGCTATATAGAACAAAAAATGAAGATCCTGAACTAAATAAAGAATGGGATATTCAATGGACAGAAAGGTTAAATACTTGGCACAGAAAAAAAGCTTATGATGGTATAAAAAAAGTCTTCAGTTCATATATTCAAATTTCAAAACTTTCAATGGGAGGTATGGGCGAACTATTAAATGGAGTAGCAGAATCTCTCGACACTGTCGCTCATCTAAGAAATTTATTAGTCCATAATGAACCCTTAGTTACCGAAGAATTTGCAAAATTAACATCACAACCATGGTGTCCATTCCCCAATATCTTTCAAGAAGGAGAGAAGTTCGCACCTGACTTATCAACATTGATGGGAATCGAGCATATGTGCGATAACATGTTAACTGTCATCAACCTGTCGTGTGTAGGCCTAATAAAAGAGGAAATCTACTAAATAGATTAGGCAGATATAAACTCAAGTGCAAGGACGAGCCGAACAATGCGTTCAACGCCGACCAGCGAGCACGCGCGATTTCTTGAGCCAGATTCAACAAATTACAATGCGCAAAATTAATTACCAAACTGGTCGGCTGGCGGGTTAACTTTGGCGTTATGTGTCCAGTTGCGATCAGCTACGACCGGTTGTAGAGGGGTGCCCTTAGCTGTCGGCGTCAAAATTCCGGCCAAACTGCTCTTGCCTGATTGTTGAGGAGCATGTGGCATTCGTGGAGCAAATGGTAGTGCTCAAGCAGTTAACTTCCGGTTGTCATTCATAGCCGGTCTCAGTGTATTGGAATGAAATATGGGGCTTGGTAGACGAAGTAAAAAAATTGATAAAGTCAGGGCATCGCGGGACGGCCATGAGTTTCACGAGGCTTGGACGGCGCGTAAAGCGACGCAGTTGCTATGGCCCGACACCGACCTGACCGCAATCGCCGTTGAAGGGCCTTCACCTGACGATCAGACCGGGGCGTCCGCTGCTACAGTCGAGGTCGCTGACCTGACGTTCTACTACGGCCCACGGCCAAATTTCGAGAATGCCGTCCGAACGACATTTGCCCAGTTCAAATACTCCATCGCTAATCAGAACAAGGATTTCCGTGCCTCTCACGCAAAGAAGACAGTAGAAAAGTTTGGCGAGACTTACCGCTCATTTAAACGCAAGTACGGTGCCAAAGCGGTCGAAGACAAACTCGACTTTCAGCTCGTCACAAACCAGCCAATCAGCGATTTACTGCTTCAAGCCATAGATGCTACGGCAACGGGAGCAAACCCAACTGGCGATGTTAAGGAGCAGGCGAAGCAGTTCGAGACCGCTTCCGGTTTGTCGGGAAAGCCACTGGCGGCATTTGCACGAAAGCTCAAAATCATTGGCCGCTCCGGAAGCCTGCCGCAAACAAAGGGCGAACTTGCCAACCTGCTCGTTGACTGGTCTGCCACGAGTGACCCGATTGCTGCCGCCCGGCTCGGGAAGCTTCGGGAACTTGTCCGCGACAAAGCCGGTTATGCTGGTACCGACCGAAATCTGATCAGACGCACTGACGTGCTGGCCGCTCTTCAGATCGGTTCCCCGAAGGACCTGCTTCCCTGTGAAGCGGCCATCGCCGGTGTCGACAAAGTACTGGCGCGGGAACAGCTCCGCGAGGCCATGACCCGCATCGGCAGCACGTCAACGCCGCTTCTCATTCATGCGACCGGTGGCGTGGGCAAGACAGTCTTTATGGATTCGCTCGCCTCGAAGATAGCCACGGACCACGAGGTTGTTTTCTTCGATTGTTTTGGTGGCGGTGCTTACCGCTCTCCGGAAGACGCGCGACACCTACCCAAAAAGGGGCTTATTCATATTGCGAATACACTGGCATTTCGCGGCCTCTGCGATCCGATGCTACCGGACAGTCCTGATGTGCACACTTTGCTCAGCACATTCCGCCGCCGCCTTACGCAGTGCCTGAACACCATCTCGCGCATGATGCCAGGACGCAAGCTGGCGATTTTTATCGATGCCATCGACAATGCAGCCTTTGCTGCCGGTCAGGCAAGCGAAGACTGCTTTCCCATCAAGCTGCTGGAGAGTATCGATACGGAACCGATTGACGGCGTAAACCTAATCGTATCCTGCCGTACAGAACGCAAGCCAAAAACCTACGCCAAGTTCGATGAATTCGAACTATGCCCGTTTACCAAGGATGAAACGGCCGCGTTTTTGCGCGCGCGCCTAAAAAGCGTCACGAACGTAGAAGTAAACGTCGCGCACGCCCGGTCCGGCGGGAATCCGCGTGTGCTGGATTACCTGATCAAGGCAGGTCGTGGCCTTCTCGATCCATCCGAGGTCAACAAGGACATTGAGCTGGATGACCTGATTCAACAAAGAATCACGGATGCACTCTCTTTGGCCACAAAGCAAGGTTATGAGGAGAATGACCTCAGTGCCTTTCTTGCAGGGCTGGCGGTGCTTCCTCCGCCGGTGCCGGTGGATGAGTATGCCGCCGCTCATGGCATGGATCTCGCCGCCATTGAGAGCTTTGCTTCAGACCTGAGCCCTCTACTGGAGCGCACCAATCATGGGCTCATGTTCCGTGATGAGCCAACGGAAACGCTGATTCACAAGCGATACGCGACATCACGTGATGCGCTTGAGCGTGTAGCATCCAATCTCCTTGCTCGCCAGGATGCGTCGGTGTATGCAGCCCGTGCGCTTCCGCGTCTGTTACACGAACTTGATGATGGTGAGCGTCTGTTCGCACTTGCTTTCGATGATCGTATTCCCGCCTCAATTACCAGCACTGTTGGTAAGCGCAATATTCAATATTCCCGGCTTAAGGCAGCCACTTTGCACGCGGCTCTCAAGGTTGACTACAACAGCCTTGTGCGGCTGCTCGTCGAGCTATCGACCATAGCCGAGGTTGATCAGCGTGGAGCCGATTACCTGCTGGAACATCCTGATCTTGTCGTTGCTGCCGAAGATGTTGACGCCCGGCGGCGACTATTTGAAATAAGAACGGCTTGGCCAGGAACCCGACATGCGCGTCTTACTATCGTCAATGTTTTATCGGGTGATCTGGCAGAGGCGACCCGTCATGCCCATGCAAATGAAGAGTGGATACAGCATTACCGGCGCACAGAGCGGAAAGATTTTGATCGTGGACCGGTTCCTGACCAGGCCGACATCGCTGCCTCAAGTTTCTTTCTAATCTCGGAAGGTCGCACAGAAGGTGCGGCCAGCTACCTCACAGGTTGGCGGGATTGGTATGCCTTTGAAGTCTCTCAGCTCGTCCTCGGATACACGCATCTTGCCACCTTGCTAGGAACGCAGCCCGCTCGCCGGGCTGGCCAGTTCATCGATGCGCTCTCCAGTATCGGTCCGCTTGCGGCTGCTTTGTCGTTTCACGAGCTGGCGAACTCTAGACGCAAGCCGCTTTGCGTAAAACTTGCCGCTCTATGCAAGAAGGTGACGAAGCTTGACTTGCCGCAAAGATACTCAAGCCGCAAGAACTACGAACTCGAAGACGGCCTGAGGAAGTCGGCCGTCGTCGCGCTCTCGTTGGGCCTCGGCGCTGAGGCTCAATCTATTTCACTAAGAGCGCGGCATGACCGGCCCGGAATCTGGGCATACCGTGACGCGTTCAGCCGCACCGATGTCTTCGTTTATATATTCCGGATTGCCCTGCTTGCTGCCGCAAAGAAGCGCGCTATTCACGAGAAGGATCTACTACCAAAGGAGCTCGTATCGGTCTGCGCGCGCATTCCGAAGACCATTTCTGGAAAAATCTTCCGAGAGAAGGCCAAGGAGCAGCTCTCCAAGCTTCCGCGCAAGCCGCGTTACGATGATGGACAGACCAAGAACGTGCCGACTAATGCCATTAGCTATGATGAACAGCAGGCTGCTGAGCGCTTTCTTGACATCCGCCTGGAGCCGCTGCTTACTCTCACAGAGGCACTGTCGGCTGCACTCACGGCATCGGCGCGGACCATCGACAAGCGGTTTGTCGAGCTTGTGGAAGCCTGGGAGCAGACTCGAAAGAATCGCGACCATTACCGGGTTGGGGATATCGATCCCTTCTTTCAATTCTTGGGTCTTGACGCTGTTCTCTTCACATTGTGGTCTCACAGCGAGCTGAAGCCACAGTCCATAGAGCGCATGCTGACGGCCGTACACGCCCATATGAGCAACGCCAGTGACTTGGTTCGTATCATTGCGATTCTCGCGCAACGAACCCCGCTGCACTCGATTGCAGGAGAGCAGGCCGTAACGGCGCGCGCGATGATCGAAAAAGAGGATGACGTTACCTATCGGGCATCTCTCTTTGGCACTCTTGGCCGGGCAATACTTCCAGCCAGCCTCGATGAGGCTGCTGCGTACTTCCGGAATGGTCTGGAGCAGATGGATGCAATCGGTTCGGGTGATTACCTGTTCACGAATGAGCTGCTCTTGTTCGCATCGGAGATGAAAGGTGACGAACTGGAAGAACGTGACTTTCACACGCTGAGCAATATCTGCGAACTCAATATGGGGGAGGAGCCCGAGAAGTTTTTCTGGGGTGCGTACGGTCGCGGCATGGCAAAGGCAGCCGGGATGCGTGGCCTGGCCAAGCTCAGTCGCTGGGATGACCGCAACAGGGTAGCTCTGAACAACACGCTTCTCACCTATCTTACGGGCATGCTCGAAGCGGAAAAGATCGATCCGAAGGATGCACTTTGTATTAACCGTCTTGCCGAACCCGCGGAGTATTTCTTTGCGGGCACAAAAGAATTTTCGAAAGCGCTGCGCCAGCAAGCCGGGCCGGATGCCGAAGTGATTACGGAGCTGATAACACAGTTCGAGGATGACAATCCGACGATAGCGAGTGACGAGACTGTCGAGACACTTTACGCTCTGGCTGACGAAGCGCTGAGTGCATCGCATGATCTAACTAAGCACCTGAAAGCCGCGCGGGACCGATACGAGACCGCAAGGCAAGGGCGCAATACTGCGTATGATAGTAGCAGTGACTTAGATCCGAAGATGCGTAGAGAAGCTGCCAAACGTGACAGTGAAAACAAGGATGCACTCGTTCGTATAGCCGAAGCGACGGCCCCGACTGACGAGGCATCGCTTGTAAAGGCCATCGACGGATTTAATGCGCTGGGGAATATGTATGATCTAAAAGGCGGCTTCTTTTCTGCGCTGCGTGCCAAAGTGCCCTTTGCTGCGCGCGGTCAATACATTCGCAATGTTGCCAATCTGGAGCATCTGTTTTTCTACTGGAAATTCACAGAACTGAAAGATGCGAAGGAAGCCTGGGGCGGATCATCCGCGGCGCTTGCGGGTGTCTATAGGAGCCTGGCACAGCCTCTGATTCTTGCCCATGCCGATGATTTGGTCGATGACGGTCGATTCTCGGGGGCGAATATTAAGGAGATATCCGAGTTCACGGGCGTGCCCATGGCCGAACTCGTCGTTGAGGTGATAAAGGTCTACTCACGTCCTGATAGCACCGTCGCCGGATCAGTATGGCTTGCGTTCGCAAATTTCATATGCCCGGAAGCGGATGAAGGGCAGGGGCAGCTTGCGCTGAAGCGCCTCCTGTCGAGTGACTCGGCACGGATTGCCGACAACGTAACAGACGGCTCGTGGAAAGCTGGCTGCTACCCAGTAAATGACTTCGACGAAATCGCTGCTGGGCTAATATGGCGTGTCATCGGTTCGCCACATGCGGTTGACAGATGGCGCGCGGCTCACTGCATACGCCGATTTGCAAAGTTCGGGCGCTGGGGCATTGTCGACACGGTTGTTGCCGCCTTCGACACGAAGACTGCTGAACCGTTTCAGGCACCAGAGCTCGTGTTCTATTACCTGCATGCACGGCTATGGCTCCTGATCACCCTAGCGCGGGCCGCTATCGATCATCCCGATCAGGTGGCGCGTTACAAGGATCTACTCCTGGCTGTCATCATGGAAAAAGACGAGCCGCATGTGCTTATGCGCCACTTTGCCGCCAAAGCGCTTCTTGCCTGTGTAGATCGCAGCAAACTGGCGCTTGACGCAGCCACGCTCAAGCTTGTGCGTAATGCCGACAAGTCCCCGCATCCGCGTTTACGAAAGAAGAGCCGCAACGGCGGCGGCTTCTACCAGGGCCGTCCGAAGACAGTACCCGAGCCGCCCTTTCGGTTTCATTTGGAGTACGAATTTAAGAAGCATGACGTTGATAGCCTCAGCCAAGTGTTCGGCAAGGGCTGCTGGGAAGTTGATGACATGATGTCGGGCATCGTACAAAAGAGCGATCCGTCAATGACGCATATGTATGAGGATGGCGGCCGCGAGTCGCGAGGGCGAAGTTCTCATGAAATGACGACCCGCTTTCACGGGTATGGGCAACAGCTCGGCTGGCATGCTCTATTCATCGCTGCTGGCAAGCTGCTTGCCGCCCATCCTGTAACCGACGACTGGTGGTACGAGGACGACCCTTGGGGAGAGTGGCTCGGCCGCTACGGACTTACGCGCAAGGATGGCTTATGGCTTTCCGATGGAACGGACAGGACGCCTGATGACGCCTCTGTGAGGCTGCTTGAATCTAAGAAGAAGGGGCTCGCGATAACCGGCGATCAGAAGAAGATTATTGGACTCGCCGCCCTCGACATTGAAAAAGGGATTGACAGGGAACTGATTATTCAGGGCAGATGGTATTCATCCGATGGTGTTGAAGTCAGATTATCCTCTGCGCTTGTTTCGCCCAAAAGGGCTGCGCAGTTTGCGAGAAAGCTCATCCGCGAAAAGCCCATACTGGCCTATGTACCTACTTTCCAGGGCTGCGAAGACGATGACGAATATCTTCGCAGCGAGAAGAAGGAGTACTCACCTTGGATTGTCTGCCCATCCGGCGAAACCCGTCTGGATGAACATGATCCACATGGCGTTTCGGTCGCTAATCTTCGACCGCGTCTTGCTCAAGACTATTCGGAGTTATGTAAGCTGACACGGCAGGATGCATTCGGACGTTTCTGGGATAACAATCACGAGATGCTATCGCTCTGGGCCGAGGCCTGGGGGCGCGATGAAACCAATCAAGAAGACGGCCCTCATCCGGGGCTGAGGCTTCTCTGCAAATCAAGCGTACTTAAGAAAGTGCTGATGAAGTACGACAGGGAGCTACTATTGCTCTTCGACCTTCAGCGTTATGAGAAAGAGACCTATCGAAGCAGAGGGCGGTTTTCGCATTCTATTGGTGTCGTGCTGATTGATAAGTCGCTCAACGTGAAGTACTTCAAGGGTCGCGTGAACTATCCGAACAAGTCGGACTGGTAGGTAGCTCAACATCCACATCCGGCCAATAAGCTGAGAAATTAGCAGGTAAAGGGGGCAGGTCACATATTTCACATGGCCTTGCGCTTGAGAGACAAAAAATCCAGGACACGCATAAATTGATGGAGGTCGCCTATAAATGGAACATAACCAGTCAAAGCACATGGACGGTAAACCTGCGGCTTTCTGCCAGTGTTTGAAGCGTTAACATTGCCATATCCAACCTCAGGAATTTCTCAACTAAGCCCAAGTTTAGGTTACTACTGTATATAGACTGTCAATGTCATATGTTTTGTCTTTAATATTGCTCACTGCTGCAGTGAGCAATGAATATATTTAAGATTATGTATATTATCTTAAATATATCGGTCGGTTTCAGCTGTAAAAGTCAATAAGTTGACGACAGTACGTTCACTCGTGCAGCTGTATGCGCCAAAAGCAGTTGGTGTCATGCTCAGTCTAACCTTCTAAGAGGTCATCCTGTGCGACCGTTCTAATGGAGGGTGCTCGTCTTTTCCCCTCAGAAAATTCTATCCTTAAGCTCTACAGTTCTGGTGGGAAGGCATTATCGAATCTGACATTCACAGTAGGAAGGTTAATCCGAGGACAGTTTGAGAAAATAAGATCTTTGAAGTGGCATCAAAAACGTCCTCGATCAAATCGACACATGATTATATGGTAATTTCTTACTCCGAACTAACAGCGGCTGAAGTCTACAGGCAAACGCTCCGAATTCTCAGACTTGCGATTAGAAAAGGCGAGGCGAGGAGTTAGATATACTGGCCCCCAGAACTCTCTCTAAAAACAACGAAAGGCAATTAAGGTAAAAACCTCAATTGCCTTTCGTAATGTAAAGCGTAACTTTCTTTTCTGATTTCAGCGTGTTGGTTGCAAGTGTCAACAATAAAGATTTGACCCTTAGTTGCTCGAAGACCAGAGATGAACAAGAGCAACAAAAATGCTGCGAGGGGTTACTGTTCTTGGTGTGGATTTTCAGTAATTGATCATGTTAAAATATATATAAAAAAAAAAAACGAGATTTAATCTCATTTTTTTTATCTTCATGCAATTTGTACCAATATTTCATTACTATAATCAGTTCAATCAAACTCTTTAATATAAAATTGTACTATTTCACCTTGAGCTAAATTTAAAGTAATAGTTTCTGAAGTTCAATTATATATTGTTCAGTTAATCACTATTTTCAAATTATCTCAATCTGCATCGGTTCAATTAGCAGTAAAGGTAATATCTTCATCAGTAAGTTGAACAATAGTATAATTATCACCTCAAGCACTAATTAATGTAGTTCATGAAACAGAAACTGAATTTAAAGTTGGAACTATGTTAGGAGTTTCCATTGTAACTGTTGTTGAAGTTGTTGTTTCTTGGTCGTTGTT
This sequence comes from Desulfobulbaceae bacterium, assembly GCA_027859235.1. GTDB lineage: Bacteria > Desulfobacterota > Desulfobulbia > Desulfobulbales > SURF-16 > JAJRUT01. The sequence goes on along the minus strand of JAQIBE010000263.1, from coordinate 50,278 downwards.
GGCTGTTGCTATTAGGGTGAATGTGTTAGCTCATGTTGTTGGTGTTCCTGTCCAGTTGAATGAAACCTGGTCTCCGCTGATTCAGGTAATAGTTACTGCTCAACCTAAAGATGCAACTATCGAATCAATAGATTTGATATCTACGTTAGTCTTTAATATAAGATTATTATATGAAGCGTTTGTTTGATTCGGTATAGCTCAGAAGAATGCAACACTTGTGATGTTTAGTGACGCATCTCAACTTGTCACAGTGATATTGTCAATCTGTACCGAACCGTGGCTAACGGTAATTGAAACTACTGTTGTACCACCGCCAGAATTGTTGACAGTGACAACATACAGGTCCGTATCTCAGACAGCAGGTTCAGTGATGAGATCAGGATTGATAATGATATCATCACTAGTCAAGCTGAATTGACCCGTATTGGTGAATGGACCACCATCAAGGGTAATTCAGGCTATAGTGGTAACGGCAACACCTAGAGGGACGGTTATAATACCAGTATCGGAATCAATGGTTGCTCCGGTTGACATGCCTGTTTTGTCAATGGCGATAAGTCGTTCCTGTTCAACAGTCGTGTCGACTTTGGCAACAACTTGAGATGGCAGAAAACTGGGGCGTTTGGCGATTTGATTAAGCAGGGAGCTTGACCAAGGGTTAGCAGGTTCTTTATCAGGACTTCAAGCTGTTGCTAGCGTGTCTCTACCGCTTGTGGTTGAAGTGTTTTGGCTACTTCCGAAAGTATAGCTGTATGAAAGAGTATATTGATTATCGTTCAAAACGCCATCTCGACCTTGAATATTGGTATAACCTATGCCAAGTTGATGACCAGAGAAATCCTTGGCGAGACCAATGTTACAAGTATCCATCGCGGCCATGGTTGAAAATCAGGCATCGAGAAGAAAGTTGCCAGGTAGTTCTTGGGTTAATTCAACCTCACCCGTCGCCCTACTGGTTTTATCTGCTCCAGCAAGATAGTCATACTCCAACTCTTCCATACCGGCGCCTAGTGTCAAGATCGTCCCAGAAAATGGAAGAAGGGTGATCTTACTCTGTATACCTGTAACTTTACCCCCGGCAATACGACGAGGATCGTTCCATAGTTCGAATATGGTTGCGGTATCAATGCCATATGTCTTGTCGGTAAGCTTTTCGCTGCCGGTGTCGGCAAGATAGGCGTTTAACTCAACGGTATTGAGGATGCCTTTGGCAACGAGGTATTGATAACTCAACCCCCCACTATTCTGGGTGATCTCTGCTTCGTCTTCACCTGAGACAAAGTTAAACTCTAAATTTTGCTGAAGATGGCTAAAGGTAGCCACAAAACGGTGATTATCCGCCAACTGCCAACCAGCATTTACCAGGATTTCATTTTTATCTTCACCAAGGGACCCTAGAAGTCCTGCACCAAGGTTATTGGTAAACATGTATGCCAGACCTGCGCGTACACTAAACTTGGTCAGGTCGCTATATTCAGGCGTTAACCAAAGTCTGGTCGTGGCATCTGATTTCAGGGTAAACTCATGGGCCAAACGTCACCGAGTCCCTGTCTCTTCAGAGTTTAATGATATGGGGTCGTCAGATCTGACAAGATCATCTCCTGCTGAAAATGTTAAAGCTGGAGACGCTATGAATAATGCAGTGAGGGCTGAAATTAAATATACTTTTCTTCAGCTATGTTTTTCTAAAATATTTTTGGGGTTATGCAATCAATCGTCAAATGACGAAGAGTTCTTCTGATCTGTATGTTTACTCATAAATATCCTTAACTATTAACTCAAGAAATGCAGGGTATATAATATACAAATTAATCAGAGCTACTATCGCTTACTCCCTTCAAACGCGTCAACTGGATATCGCAACCATCTTTATTGTTTTAAGCATGTAGTCACTTACCTGACGATATGCATCCCAGTTACCCAGGTATCGAATCTCGACAACTACCTACTCATAACTTTGTTTGCGACACCTATTACAGTCCGTTCTAATCGGAGAGTGCTGTCCCTGTTGGCGATGACTGGTGATGAGCCAGGTCTACCAACTGACAAGCAGGTGAGAAACTGTTACATTATAATTTAGCTACATGACTTCTTTTTAAAAACCTCTAAATTATCTTGAGGTTATAACTAATAGATGCACAAAATAAGGTCAACAAAAAAAGGGGGTTATTCTAAATAATTTTCAATAGTTAGGACCGCCCCCCCCAAATATTACCCATGAGATTAACACTCAGCTATAACATCGGCTCACAAACTAACCTGGTGCGAAGGTTACAGAAAAGCATATTCAATGATTACTTGTCGAGCCGAGCTGAAAACTGACGACCTCAGGCAGCTCTACTTCTCGGGTCTATACATTCCCTCCGAGATACCCTTCAGTAAAAAGTTGTAAGCTTCAATCTTTGTCGGTTTCAGCCTCGTTCCTGTATGAGTAATTAATGTTTGCTGCGGTTCTTCATAAGGTTTTATACGTATTGAAAACTCACAGCTATCATTCTCTGTTGTGAAAGATTCTTTTAACTCCATATTCAGCCCCCAATGCCTGCGCAACTTGCCCTCGAGTCGACGGCGCAGGGTGAGAAGGTTCTCTTTCTTTTTGATATTTTTTTCTGGGTATAGGCCGATGAAATAATGTTTGAATAAACTTTTGGTTGCTATATTTTTCAGATTTGTATCATTTTCTCGGCGCAAGCTGTCTAAAAAAATACACCAGGCAACATAGGCTGCTTGCTCAGGTTTTTTTGTTGGCAAAGTCGTAAAACAGTTCATTAAGCCAATACGCTGAGCCAAGTCAAGGATATAGCCACCCTTAGAAATCAGAGTGTCCCACAACTCTAATTGACGAGATGGGTCAGCTACATTTGCCGCCTCCATAAAATTAAAAAAAGCTTCCACAAGCAGTGCTTCGCCACGTCGCTTTCTGATTTCAAGAAGTGGTGATAATCCTGCCCCCTCTTGAGCTCCAGGAAGCTTGAAGGTTCGCCTGGTATCTAAAAATGCCTTCAAAGGAAAGACGATATGTTTTAGTTTCCTAGCCAATAAAGAACCTCCAGCAGATATTGATATTTCAGAGTAAACAAACTATAAGTAACTTTTTGAGCGGGCGTAGTGTAACGGTAGCACGCAGGCCTTCAGAGCCTGTTCGGGGCGCCACCCCATTAGTGCGGGTTCGAATCCCGTCGCCCGCTCCATTTCTTTTTGGTAAAGCACTGAAGTCTCGCCTTCTTTCCCCAAGGACATTTTACCCTTTCGCCCAGTTTTTTTTGCCAACCTTGAACTTAGCGACAAGAGGTGTTTTGGGAAACTGGACAGGTCATTAATTGAAAATGTTGTTCCAATTTGTTAATTATATTTCAAACACAAGCAGATCGGGAACACCATACTTTAATTTCTTCTAATTTGAACCATAGCTAAATAATGCATTGGCAATCATAACAATTTAAGCAAAACTGCAAGTTGAGATGCTTCCTGATAATGTCAGATTTCGGATTTAATAAAGCCTGATTCTGATATTTGCCCAGTCAGATCTAAGCAACTCCGTTTAGCCATGCTACTCATTAAAGAGCTGGCTCCTCTCGTTTGAACAGCATCCTACGTTTTTTTAAGTTGAATATATACTGATTATTACGCTGCCAATTTAACCACAGGTTGCATCAGGATATAAGCCAGGAAGATTTGCAAAAAAAAATATTTAGGTCATCTATCAGAATACAGCTATTTTGTAATGCTTGCCAATTCTGCGACAACCTCAAGTAGCAATAAGGACGTTAAATCAATTAGTTATTGACATTTTTTGCAAAATATGTTATAATACCAAATTGATTTGGTTGGTTGTCATGACCAGAAAATCTATCTGTAGTAATCCCACAAAACACAATTAGAGGTAAACCGATGCGAAACGGGTACTCCATTACCCGTGACAAGTTTCTGTCGGTTCACGAGGTCTCACGCCTACTTGCTATCTGCGCATATAATGCGGCTCAGGATGCCAAGTGTGGCCGTAAGACTTGGGTGACCCGGTATATGCTTGTTCACTTGGCCCTTAATTCAGGGTTACGGGTATCAGAAATAGCGGCTCTCAAGATGAGTGATTTGCACCTCGTTAATGGTGAAGATAACTATCTGATAGTCAGGCACGGGAAGGGGCGTGGCGCTCATGGAAAGAAAAGGGATGTCTACCTTGATCAAGAGATTGCTAGTCACCTAAGACAATATATTGCACATAAAAGAGCCTGGCAGGAGTCTGCTAGTCAAGACTCACCACTGTTTGCTGGTAGATCAGGTCGCCACTACACAACCACAGCCCTTGAAATAAGTTTCAAGAAGGCAGTGGCAGCAGCAAACCTTCCACTTCACTACTCGATTCATAGCTCCCGGCATACCTATGCCACGTTGCTTCTGGCGAAGACAAGTAATCTACGCTTTGTCCAGAAACAACTGGGTCACGCCAGCCTTAATATGACAGCCTTGTATGCTAATGTCTTACCTGAACTTAATCAATCTCTCGCTAACATGTTGATAGAGTAGAGCGTAAACGAAAATAATGTTTCACCCGAGGCCGTCTCATTGATTTGAGATGGCCTCTTTACGTTGTGGAAATCGACACTGTGTCGATTTTTTACTTAATCATTTTTAAAGGAGAAAACCATGTGGAATGAACCAACTAAAGACCGGCTTGCCCAGATCCCAAAGTTATACGCGACGGAGGATATTGAGCTTGGATATAAGCTCATTTATTTACATTTTTTCATAGGTGGTTGTGATTGGTACATTGCGGAATATGACGGCAATGACTTGTTTTTTGGTTATGCCATTTTGAATAGTGACTATTTTAATGCGGAGTGGGGTTACGTATCTTTTTCTGAACTAAAGGAGCTTAAGGCTGGCTTTCTTGAAGTAGATTGCGAGTTGGAAGAATTTTGGAAAGTACGACCTGCCAAAGATATTCCAGGGATTATTTTCAAATGAAGCGGGAGCCCTTTAGGCAAGGTCAGCTTGACGGTCTTTGTGGTATATACGCTGTGATTAATGCCCTTAAACTCATAGTAAGGATAAGCCACAATGAAGGGAGTGATCTGCTCTATGAAGCTGTTTTGACCCTTGAGAAGAAAAAGCCTGCCTCAGTTTACATCACAACCGGAATCTCCGTAGTTGATCTCTCTATTATCCTCAGGGACATCATTTGCCCTCAATATGACCTGATCCGAACAAAACCATTCCACCGAAGGGCAAAGGTGTCTATTGACGAGTATTGGGATACGCTTACTGGTTTTTTGAATTCAGATGAGCCACGATCAGTCATCATAGTCATCGAAACCAGTAAATGGGGGCACTGGACTGTGGTGAAGGAAATCACCTCTAAGCAGATGATTCTCAATGATTCTGATGGTCGCAAAGTTGTTAACCGTAGGCACTGTTCAACAACGGAGCTCAACTCTGAGACGCCGGTACTTATCTATCCATCTCAAACCTTCTTTTTGAGACCAAATGACTAGCAAGCAAAAGGCCGAATACCAGGATGTAGAGGTGTTGCGGTCGTATCTTCAATCATTACAAAATCAGAAGTTCCAACTTGATTGTGGGCATCATGTCACCTTCGGCCATTTTCTTGGCAATGATGTGATTATCTATAACGGGAAAGAATTGAAAATCATCTGCTCGCAATGTGGATTTTGACAGACTGTTGTGACTTGTGGGTTGCCAAAAACGCAAACTGAGTACGGCAGTCATGCGTTCAATCAAGCCCTGAATATGATAGTCGCGAAAATCTTGCCAAATATAATATGTAAAATAGGACGGTATTCATCATGAATAAAAAACAAAAGAATCAAGTTTCTCTGTGGGCTTTGAAAGTTTTAATGGAGCTCAAAGGTTGGAAAATGCTGCAGAGAAAACATTACAATTTTACCTCTGACCCAGACATCCTTGCCCCTATTGGATTAGATCATCTTGTTGATCAGGAGATGACAAAAAAGGAATTTGTCGAAACGCTAAGGAAGCAGAGGGAGAAGTTTGAGAAACAACCGGCCGGACTCAATGAGAATTTAGCCCGAAATGGCAAGAAGATTGCGGAGTATCTTGGGCTGAAAAATGCAGAGAGGGAGATATTGGTGTTCACTGTTGTGCTGCAGGAGGACGTAGGGCTTCAGGAAATAATGAATACCTTGGGGGAAGGGAATGTAGAGCGTCTTGTCTTTGCACTTTCGGTCATTCTTGCTCTTCCACGTCAAGAAGTCTGTGATGCACTTTCCCGGCAGGGTTTGCTGGGTCAGTCTGGCTTGTTAAAGGTTGGAAACATCATGGGTGGATCACAGCACCTGGTCTACGATCACCTTGAGTTGTTGGAAGGATTAGCTAATGCACTCCAGGAGCCTGAGGGTACTATCGAAACCCTGTTAGAGTATTACTTCACCCCAGCTAGTAATCCTGAATTGGATGAAAACAATTATCGGCATGTTGGCGATCACTTTGCCTTGGTTAAAGCGCATATTCAGCACGCCTGCGAACATCATGTAAAAGGGGTAAATATCCTGGTGTACGGCCCTCCTGGTACTGGAAAGAGCCAGTTTGCAAAGACGGTCACAAAGACGATTGGTTGCAAACTGTATGAAGTAAGTATCGGTGGTGAAGAACGACCATTTGATGAACCACAGCGGCTGAGAGCATTTCAGTTGGCACAACAGGTATTGGCCAGACAGAAAAATACAATTCTTCTTTTTGATGAGATTGATAGTTTGTTGGAAAACTCCGGGTTTCACAGGGGGTTTGGAGGGGCTCTAAATCTAAAAGCGAGCATTAATAACAGTCTTGAAAACAACCAAGTGCCGGCCATCTGGATTGCGAATGATATACGTCATGCGGAAAGTGCTTTTGTTCGACGCTTTGATATTGCGCTCCATCTGGATCATCCTCCACGGTCAACGAGGCTTGAGATTCTTACTGGCTACCTAGAGGGTCTGTCGGTCAGTCAAGACTGGTTGGAGCTTTTGGCTGATAATAAGAATATCGCACCAGCAGTCATTGCAAGAGCTGTTGGTGTTGTGCAGTGCCAGAAAATGGAAAGCCCTCAAGACGTAGAAAAGAAGCTTGAAATTCTACTGGAATCTACTTTGATGGCTATGGGGTATCCGCGGCAGCCAGTTGTTGAGGCGATGCCCCATGTTAGATATTGCCTTGATGCGGTCAATTCCGATCATGATTTACATGGGATTGTCCAGGGGCTCCAAAGACAGGGGGAAGGGCGGCTTTGTCTCTATGGCGCTTCTGGCACAGGGAAAACTGAGTTTGGTCGCTATTTAGCTAAAGAACTGGACAGGCCATTATTGGTCAAAAGAGGCTCTGATCTGCTTGGCCCGTATCTCGGGCAGACGGAAGCCAACATTGCCAATATGTTCTATGAGGCCACCTACGAGAAAGCTGTGTTAATGCTTGATGAAGCCGATAGTTTTCTTCGTGATCGTAGTGGAGCCCGTCATACTTGGGAAGTAACCCAGGTTAATGAGCTGTTAACGCAAATAGAGAGGCATAACGGTGTTTTTGTGTGTTCCACTAATTTGATGGACTGTTTTGATCAGGCTTCACTCCGGCGTTTTGATTTGAAAATAAAGTTTGATTACCTAAAATCGGATCAGGCATGGAGTCTCTTTGTGGCTGTTTTTGAAGAAGAAGGGGGGGAATTGGAAAATAAAAAACAATGGCGATGCGAACTAGAGAAATGTCGATTTCTTACCCCTGGTGATTTTGCTGTTGTGGTAAGGAAAGCCCGAATAAGTGGATTGAAGTTGAAGCCTGAGCTGATAATCCGGGGGTTAAAGGCAGAAATAGCATTCAAGCAGCCTGATCGTAAGCAACATATCGGGTTTCTTGCTAATAGGGGTAGGACAGTATAATTTGTCCTGTTTTTTGTGGAAAATCTTGCAGTTTAGCGCAAGTGGGATTCTGCTTATTAACCCGTAAATATAGGTAGGGCGTGTGTTTTGAGACAGATTTTCGGGTATTTAGCTGTTTTTATTCATGGTGAAAGCTATAGTAGGAGGTGTAGTCCTCATCCTAAGAAATATATTAGTATTGGTGAAATTGGCTCGATTTTGTACTACACGGTTGACAACCGTTCTAGTAGATGGAATTGCTGCTAAATACTAAGCTAGAGCCAACATAGTCGATATTTATCTTATTCTTCATGATAGAGTGGGGGGTGGCCAGAATATCATTAATTTCGACATTCCCAGCCATACCAAGAGCTTTGATGCTATCGGTATGCCCATGCCTGTAAATACGGGTATCATTGACACCTACCCACTATTGATCAGGTCTTTGGTAAGCGAGCTGGAGACATGAAATTAGCATCATTAGCTCACTACTTAAATCTTGGTGATGAACAACATAGGAGTATTGATGATTGTTTGTTGACTATAGAGGTATTGAAGATGTGCAGTATATGAGTGTTGATGGATAGATCTGTTTCTTAGGATAAGGTGAGCCTGTAAATAATTCTGTGTAATTACCTTCTTCATACATAAGGAGCCCGTTGCTCTTCGAATTCGATCATAAACCGAGTCATACACAATGTAATCCATAGGCTTGATATTTATTTTATACTATTATCTAAGTATATCTTTATCAAATCAAACTTCATGGTGACGGCAGTGACGACATGACGATAGTTATAAGAAAAGTGAATAGCTTGGTTTGATGACGATATGACGGCACTAACGGCACATTCATGCATTTGTCTCATCGCTCACGTATTACTTACTTACTCAAACATTTTCATTTTATAATAATATTTATATAATATTAAAAAGTAAAAAAAGCCGTTAGTGCCGTCACGTAGTGACGGTTGTAACAGGCTGGCAAAGCCAGCCTGTTGATTACACGCCAACCAGCACAAGCCAAACTATACTACAACTTATTCATCATCTTCATCTAGCAATTCTAATTGAATAAGCCGCTTATCATCCTTACGAAAAAGCTTCACCTCTATTCTTTTCTCCTGCAACGCAGGCAATCCTTCCCTTAGTCGACTGGACATTTTACTCGCAGATTTAGGCCAATACCTTGTTTGGGTAACTTCAGGATTAAATTTAGACAAAGCAGTTAATAATTCGGTAGCTGTCCCTTGCCAAGCTAACGCTTCTATCATAAAGTTATGCACTGTCGTAGCAACAATATCTGCGTCAAAACAAGCATCTGACAATTGTTTTTGGTTAACATCATAGGCTTCCAGAAATTGATCATGAGTCCATTTAACCTTTTTTGAGGCGGCACAAGACCATGCAGCAAAATCTGCCATTCTAGGACTATTTTTCAGTTTAACCGTATCAATATTTTTCAATGCGACACTAACAGCCCTGTAAAGATCTGCTAAGATTGCAGGTTGAGCATCACGGAAATTCTTCCTTAATTCTTGTTCAGTGACCCTATCTGGGCGGTCAATACTTGCAAGACTCAACAGAATGGATCGACTTGCTAAATCGTTCTTGGTAACAAAATCACTAATACCGTTTAACATAATTGGACGACAAGCCTCGAAAAACTGCTCCCCATCATCTGAATATAGTTTCCGGGTAGAAAGCCCTGCACCAGTCGCAAGTCGACAAAAAGCATCAGGTAACTCTGCTTTAAGATTTGAAATATTATCAAATGCTAAAAGCATGCTATTTAAAGCGGATATCATCAAGTCTCTTTCTGTCTTTGGAAGAGATCTAATCGGGGCTTTAAATGGGTCGATCAACATTTTTAGAAATCGCATACATGTACTCTTTCCAGCTCCTTGTTCACCTTGTAAAATTAAGATAGGAAAAGGTCCTGATGGTCTAATTGCTGAAATCAACCAACACAACATTAACCTATAGTCTTCATTAGATATATTTCTAAAGAACTGTTTTAATAACCTAAAGCCCTTACCTTTTTTAGAATTAAGATCTGGACGACATAATGGCAAATATCCAGAGGGCCTGTGAAAATTAACGTTAATGTTCTTAACAATTTTACACCCTTCACTCGTTATCCTCACAACCTTCCAAGTTTTATCACCGAGATCAACATATATAACCTTTTTCTTTTGAGCTGTTCTTAAATGCACCTCTTCCTCGCGAGAATCTGGAGCAAAAATAGCTATACTATTACAAGTCTCCTGTATAGAGCTCAACTCTGATCTACTTATACCTTTGTTAAATTCCTTATAATGGAGTGATCTGAGAAATTCTAAAAACTTATTAGATTTGATATTGTAAATTTCATTACAATTTTTCTCGATTGCCCTCTTTGCATATCCCTCCTTTTGGCTAGTATGAAAAAATACAAATTCTGGGACTACAACGTCCTTCAGAAAATCTTTGTCTTTCTCATCTTTTTTATTATTTTCACTCATTACAAAATACCTCTTATAAGATTAATAAAAGGTTCACTAAAGATTGAATAAAAACTCAACAATTTGAGATACAATTAGAATAAAAGGAAAAGTGTACTGTACCACTCTATGTACCACTTCTTGGGCTTTCTATATCTTTCAAGCTCCATTAAGACCAAGTTGTTCAAAGGAAATCAGCAGAGACGCCTATAACAAATATCGCTGAATTGACTGCTAAGCGAGTGTTCGTTAATCGCGAACCGAGGGTTCGAATCCCTCCTTCTCCGCCACCTTCCTTACCAGCCAATCATCCTGCCCCATCTCCTGTCAGTCAGCTGATACCCATCCCGACCTATAACCCGGATCACCCTCAAGACCGCTTCAGAAGGAAGCACCTACTCATCCTCCTCAGAGTCCTCAGGATCTTTAAGAAAATTAATCATTCCCTGAATAATAAACACCAAGCCAAAGACCGAAAGGAAAACCAGACCCCAATCGATCAATCCGTGGCAATGCAGTAAAATTCAAGCCAACATAAATAAACCCTCAGGAAAACGCCTCTAAAACAACAGTGCAGAAAGGGGATGGGTCTTGAATTAGCAGATTACGACAATTCAAGATGGGATATTTCTGGAAAATGCCTGAAATCCTCAGCATAATCAAGGCCATAACCAACGAGGAATCCTTCAGCAACAACAAACCCTGTGTAATCTGGCTGAATATCCACCTCACGCCGCTCAGATTTATCAATCAGGGTACAGATTCGCACCGATGCAGCCTTCCTCTGCTGAAACGAGTGGTGCAACCAGGCCAGTGTCCGTCCCGTATCAATAATATCCTCCACGAGCAGGACATCTTTATCCTCAAGATCAAGTTCAACATCCTTGCTCAGGGTAATTTCACCGGAAGATTCTGAGGATTTACCGTAACTGGACACCCGAATAAAATCCACCTGCACATGCTCAAGTTCTATGGCACGGGCCAGATCTGCCATAAAAATAAAAGCGCCGTTCAGCACCCCTATCAGCACCAACGACTTGCCAGAGTAATCCCGGCTGATCTGAGCGCCAAGTTCGCTAACCCGTTTCTGCAGTTGTGCTTTAGACAATATTGTTTTACGCGTAGACATACATTTTCCCTGACAACATATTAACCCCGAAGAAATCAGCAGGAGCAGCATCCATCTTTACATAACCACCCAAACCCACCCCTCTCTGCTTGGCAAAAAGATCCCCAAAGCCTGACAATGGTCATTTCCCCAAACAAAATTGTTCAAATATGACATCAAGGACATCTTCCGTGGTGGTTTCACCAATAATGTCACCAAGACCATCCAGCACATCCTGCAAATCAACCGCTAAAAGATCCGCTGAAAGCCCCTGTCCAAGACCCAGGGTTACCCGCTGCGCCGCCTCAAGACCTTTTTCAAGGGACAAGCGATGCCGGACATTGGGCACGACACCATGGCCGGGATCCCAGTCATCCCCGCTGGTGACAAGGGAGTACAGACCATTTTCCAGGGCCTCAATACCTAAATGGAGCTTTGCGGAAATGCCAAACTGAGGAGATTTTCCGCAAAATTCAGCAAAGTCTGCCGGCTCATAATCCATAACATCAATTTTATTCACCGCAAACAACACGGGTTTTCCCTGAACCAGCTTCCTTAATTCCAGCTCCTCTGCACTAATCCCACCCGGCCCGTCAATGAGGAACAGAACAAAATCAGCCTGGGCCAGCTTCGCCTTGGCCCGGTTAATACCGATCTCCTCCACCTTCCCGGCATGTTCACGAATACCGGCCGTATCGACGATCCGTACGGGTAAGCCACGAATGTCAATAATCTCCTCAATTGTATCCCGCGTGGTGCCGGGTACCGAGGTAACAATGGCCCGCTCCTCCCGCAAGAGTCCATTCAGCAGGGAGGACTTCCCCACATTGGGCCTCCCAAGGATGACAACTGAGACCCCTTCACGAAAAACCTGACCCCGCCGGGCGGAACGGATAAGATCCTCCAAAGGGGCAATAACATTATGCCGAATATCGCCGATCATCTTTTCTCCATCAAGAATCTCGGCATCCTCATCAGGAAAATCAATGGCCACCTCAATAATCCCGCGACAGACAAGAAGCTGCTGGCGAATAGCCATGATCTGATCATAAAGACCGCCGCCCAGCTGGTTCCGCGCCATATCAAGCTTGGCAGAGGTGGTGGCATCCAGCAGCTCCATCACGGCCTCGGCCCGGGTGAGATCAATGCGACCGTTCAGGAAGGCACGTTTTGTGAATTCCCCGGGGGACGCCAAGGTCGCTCCCCGGCTGATTAGTAATGACAACACCTGCTGCAGGATCAGAAAACTGCCGTGGCAATGGATCTCCACCACATCCTCACGGGTATAGGTGGCAGGGGCCGCCATATACACGGCAAGGACCTCATCCACCATCTGCCCCGTTTCAGGATCAACAACATCACCGTAGGATAAATGATGACTGACAAACATTTTCTCCACATTCTTCGGGACGAAAACACGTTTAAGGATACCAAGGGACAGGTCACCGCTCATGCGGATAACCCCAATGCCGCCTGGACCAGGAGGCGTGGCAATTGCAGCTATGGTTGGTTCACTCAGTTCTGAAAGAGACATGATGGGGTGCAGGCTCCATTATTATGACAAGAAGGCAATTTAAAAAGACTAAAACGGCAACAAAATCATACTCCAAAAATAAAAAAAGGCCCAGACAGTTAAAAACTGTCTGCACCCATCATATCAGGACATGTCCATCCACACCAAGACTACTTATTTCCGTCCTGGTCCTGCCCGCGTCCTCCGCGGGGACGATTTGCACGCTTATTACGGCTTGGTCTTTTGCGGGTTCCAGGCTGATAAATCAAAATTTTCTTAAACAAACCGCTCCCAACGCTGCGGCTGCGGATACTTGTATCATCCTGAAGGTGCATATGGACAATGCGGCGCTCTGAGGGGTTGAGGGGAGGAATGGTCCGGGTCACATTTTTTTCCTTTACCTCATCAGCAAGGGTGATCGCCAGCTCCTGCAGTTCCGCCCGACGTTTACCGCGAAAACCGTCAATATCCACCACAAACATGCCGTTTTCAGGCAAGGTATGGCTGGAAATTTTTCGCAGAAGATACTGCAAACCATCCAACGCCTGCCCGTCACGGGCAGTGAGGGGTTCGATGAGTTCTTGCCCTTGAATCACAAGCGCTGTCTTGCCGTTCTCCTCACCAAAGGTGATTTCGCCCTCCATACCCATGAGTTTCAGGAGTTGCAGCAATTCATCCTTCAGGCCGGCATGGAACTCTTCAGGAACAGGGACAGGGGTATGCTGGGGAGGACGATAACGGGGACGACTCTTTTGGGGGGCAGCCTCTTCCGGCTCCTGCACTTTCGCCTTCTCAGGTTTGGTGGGGCTCTCCTCACCAGGCTCAACACCAACATCCTCAACAACCTCTTCCGGTCCAGGGATGTCATCCGCAACAACAGGAGTTTTCTCCGGAACGACATCCGCCGCCATATCACTCTTCAGCCACGCCTCAATGGAAGACTGTTTCTTCAGCAAGCCGAAGATGCCCGTTGAACCAGTGGAGACAACATCAATATTCAGCTCATCACGGCCAACACCGAACCTGGCACAGGCCTTGTTCACGGCATCATCAATATCTTTCCCTTTAAACTGAAACTTTTTTGCCATTATCTTTTCCTCATGCAACACCTGAATCTTTTCCCGAGGGACAATTTAACCACACTCCTTGAATCAATCTGGAGCCTTATTAATGGCATATTGCTGCAACATGGACAGTAAATTATTAACGAGCCAGTACAGGACAAGACCTGATGCAAATTTAATGGAAATCACGGTAAAGATTACAGGCATAAACATCATAATCTTCGCTTGAGTAGCATCTGCAGGCTGCGGGGTCAACTTCTGCTGCAGGAACATGGACAGACCCATACACAGGGTCAACAGCGGCAACCCGCCGAGATAGGGTAAATCAAAGCCTATAAATAAACGCTCCGGTGCCGACAGGTCGGTAATCCAACCAAAGAATGGCGCATGGCGCAGCTCAATGGTCTGCATCAGGAGACGATATAGGGCAAAAAATACCGGGATCTGCGCCAGCATGGGCAAACAACCGCCAACAGGACTTACATTATACGTCTTGTACAGCTGCATCATTTCACGGTTCATGCGGTCCCGATCATCGCTGTACTTCTCACGGATCTGAGTCATCTTCGGGCCAAGCTTCTGCATGGCCTTCATGGACTTCATACCCTTGTAAGAGAGAGGCCAGAACACCGCCTTGATAAGCACCGTCAACAGAATAATGGCCACACCATAATTTTTGACATAATCAAAAATAAAATTCAGCAGGAACAGCATGGGTTTTGCAAGAAAATCAAAGAAACCAAAATTAACCGCCTTACTGAGGTTGGAACCAACCCCCTTGAGGATCTCTAATTTCTTCGGGCCCAAATAACTGCTGTAGGAATAGGATTTTATATTTCCGGGACTTAAAGCAACCGCGCCGGAACTCAAGGTGGTGGACACCTTCTTTTTGAGTGGATCCAGGAGTTGATAGGATACGGTCTGCTGCTCAGCACCGGGAACCACAGCCATCATAAAATAGATCCCTTCATAACCAATCCAGTCAAAAACGCCGACCTTCTCGATCTTACCATCTTCCAGATCAGCAACCTTGAATTGATCGAAGACTCCACCTGCATATTGGGCAGGCCCCGTGAAGAGAAAGCGACTATTCATATTCTCTGCAAAGGGCTCGTTCACCAGCCGTAAAAATGGTGCCCCCTGAACCTGATGTTCTGTGGAACCATTGCTCACCTGAACCTCAAGGTCAATAACATAGGAATCAGGATGAAAGGTCATCATCCGTCTCATCACCACTCCGGAGGGGAGTCTGGTATTCATGGTGAGGGTTTGCGCGTCATCACGCACCACAAGAGCGGTGCGGTCGGCTTCATACAAAGGAATAGCTGCAGAGGATGGATCTGCACCCCAGGAAAAATAGAGCGGCAGCTCATTAAACTCAGTCTGCACAACGAGCTCCTGCTCGCCACTATCACCAGCAAGCTCCGCCGTATAATTCTTAAGCTTAAAGCTCTTTAAACCGCCGCCGTTCTCGGTAAAAACCGCCGTATACAGGCTGGTTTCAACCACAACATCCACTCCTTCACGCCCGGATGCCATAACAGGAAGCGGCACAGGGGGCGTCAGACTACTGGGGGATATAGATGTTACAGCAGCATCAGGAGACTGACCCATAACCTCAGAGGTCTGAGTTGCAATGGGAACAACAGGAGGGGCGTGCGAGACAAAGAGTTGATTATAGACCAACAAAATGCCCAACGATAAAACAACAGCCAATAAGGCTCTTTTATTATCCATGGGGATAAATCTCATTTGCAGAGGTATACAAAGACAGCGTCCAGACTATGAACAGCAAGAACTCAGCCATTCTTTACCGGATCATAGCCGCCTTTGGAAAAGGGGTGACAACGCAGGATACGACATAGGGACATCCAGCCGCCATACAAGGCACCATGGGTTTCAATGGCTTCAATGGCATAACTGGAACAGGTGGGGACAAAGCGACAGGATGGAGGAAAAAACGGTGACACCAACCGCTGGTAGACAAAAATCAACCCGAGCAGGATGTATTTCATGTTTTCCTCTTATTACGACACTCTAATGAAGAGACAACAGCATCATAAACAGCCTGGGGCGAATCAAAGGCACATTCTTTGCGAATGGCAAAGACAATATCCTTCGCCGGAGGCAGAAAATCCCGATTCAAACGAAAGAATTCCCGGACAATACGCTTAAAACGATTCCGGCGAACAGCAGTCTTGACCCCATGGACACTTATCCCCATCCGATTATAGCCTTGATCATTATCAAGAAAAATCAAACTGAAATGCTGTCCACGAATTCGTTTTCCCCGTCGATATACCGCGTTATACTGGGCTGATTTCCGGAGAAGGGCAGTTTTAGGGAGAGTATACCGCAACATTGGCTCAGCACCTGCTCCCGTCACCCTTCATGCGTAAATCACCACTAGCAGGAAAGACGTTTACGACCTTTTGCCCGACGTGAATTAATAATAGAACGTCCAGCCTTAGTGGACATACGCTTACGAAAACCGTGGGTACGGGCACGTTTAACATTGGATGGTTGAAAAGTACGTTTACTCATGGTGAATCCTCAATAATGTAGATAGATAACGTTCAGTTCAGGAAGTATCAGGCAGTCGTCTTCTTCCTGTGGATGCTCCCATTTGGGCGGCACCCTCTGAATAAATACAGTTTACAAAACCTAAGCACGGTGAATCAAGTCACCCGCAACTGTCCAGCACAGGTCTCTTTTTTTTAAAAACTGCAAACGAGCAGTATAGACCATATCAAAGGCCGCCTGTCTAGAAAAATAAACCATATCTACCCATTTCCATAAAAAAATGCCCTGTGCTTTTCAGGCACCAGGGCATTTTCACTGCATAAAGACAACCTTACAATAAATCAAATTTCTTCAAAACAATCAGGGAGGCACCCAGGGAAACAACCAGTACACCGACCCAACTGCCCAGCAATATAACAGTCATCATAGTCCAATCCTCATTAATAGAATTCTTCAGCACTTTCACTGTTGATTAACTCATTCACATCCATCTTCTTATTATCCATGAGCTTCCAGACATAGGCAACATAGGCCAGCACAAAAGGAATACCCAGACCGACATAGCTCATCACCGTCAGGGTAAACTTGGACGAAGAGGCATTATAGATCGTCAAACTTGACTGCAGGTCGGCATAGGATGGATAAAAAGCGGTGTTGCCATAGCCAGCTGTAAGGAAAATGGCCAGGGCCGTGAGCACGGTACCAACCCCTGCAAACCAAATACCCCGGTCGGAGTTTTTAAAGCAGGTGGCCACCACACCGTAAATTACAAGGCCGAGCCCTGCCAGGAGGAAGACCAGGAGCAACGGCATGGACAACAGATTGTGCAGATACTTCCCCTTCTCCATGAATATTTCAGAGGTTTCAGGGTTTAACGCATACCCGTCCATGGTGACGAGACTGAGCACCACAAAGAGCAGAAACGGCAGCATGATCAGGAAATTGATCAAGACTGATTTGCGGCTCCTGGCATTTAAAGCGGCATGGCGAATATTATTCACGAGATACATCCCGCCAAGGGTCCGGCCCAGAAAGACCAGAAACAGTCCGAAGGAGAGATTGAACAGGTTTGACGCCGCCTCAAGACCCCGGGTCGGAGTTTGCCATGTCACCGAATTATATTCATTCAGGGCAAAGTCTGCCCCGGTAAAAAATGTTCCTACTGCAGCACCAATGAGAAGCACGCCCACTGTGCCATTAATAAAGAGGAAGAGATCATAGGTTCTGGTGCCCAAAAAATTATTGGGCTTTGAACGATACTCGTAGGATACGGCCTGAATAATAAAGGTGAAGAGAATCAGCATCCACACCCAGTACGCCCCGCCAAAACTGGTGGCGTAAAACTTCGGGAAGGCCGCAAAGAGCGCCCCCCCGAAAAGCACCAGCGTGGTAAACGTCATCTCCCATTTACGGCCAATGGAGTTGACTATTAAACTCTTTTCCTCAGCGGAGTGGGGCAAGGTAAAGAGCATGGATTGTCCGCCCTGCACAAAAAGGAGAAAGACAAACAATGAACCAACAACTGAAGTAATAAGCCACCACAACTGCTGCAGTGTCGAGTAATCCAAATTCCCTATCATTTTAGTCTTCCTCCGGGCCTTTTTTAATTTGGGTCAACATGATCTTAAACTCGGCAATAATAAGCAGGGTAAACAAAAAGAGAAACATGAAGAACGTGGTCTGGATGGTGCCGGTTGTCAAATTCGTGTTGGCCACCTGCACCGGCAAGAGTCCCTGAATAGCCCAGGGCTGACGCCCAACTTCGGCAACAACCCAGCCAGTCTCAGAGGCAATCCAGGCCAGGGGAATACAGCACAACCCGACAATATGGAGCCACCCCGCATTTTCAAGCTCACCCTTATAGATATAGTAGAGGAGAACTATGAAGATCAGCGGGAACAAGGTGCCAAGTGCCACCATGATATGAAAGGCATAAAAGGTTGTGGCCACAGGGGGAACAGCATCAGCACCTGACTCCAGATAGCCGTAACCAAGGTTGGACTTATAGGCGTCAAACTGACCCAGGGCCTGCTGACTTGCCACGTCATCATGATTATTCCGCGCCTCTTTATAGGCGGCCAGGGCGGCAATGGCCTGCTTGCCTTTGGCAATACGACTGGCTCCACTCTCGATCCCCTGCTCCTCATTACCAAAGACCAGATCATCAATACCGGGCACAAAAGAACCCAGCTCGCGATTGGCAAGAAGGGACAAGGCATAAGGGATCTTTACGGAAAAGATGAATGGTTCCTGGGTATCACCAGCAATCTTCTTAGAATTGATCACACCCAGGGCAACGAGACCGGCATTGACCTCACCTTCATATAACCCCTCCATGGCCGCAAGCTTCATGGGCTGCTGCTGACTCACCTCGTAGGCCGCCTCATCACCTGAAAAGCCGACATAGGCTGCGGCAATGACCCCGAATACAGAGGCAACAACAATTGAACGCTTTGCCATGAGCTGATGACGCCCCTTCATGAGGTACCATGAAGAAACGCCCACCACAAAGAGACAGGCCAGTAAAAAACCTGAACTTGTGGTGTGGGTGAATTTGGAAACCGCAACAGGGTTAAAAATAATTTCGGCAAAGTTGACCATTTCAAAACGGGCCGTGTCAGGGTTGAATTCCATGCCCACAGGATTCTGCATCCAGCCATTGGCGACAAGAATCCACAGGGCAGAGAGGTTTGCACCAATAGCCACCATCCACGTTGAAAAGAGATGCATTCCCTTTGAAACCCGGTCCCAGCCGAAAAACATCATGGCAAAAAAGGTTGCTTCAAGGAAAAAGGCGAAAATACCTTCAATGGCCAGGGGGGCGCCAAAGATATCACCAACGATCCAGGAATAATTTGACCAGTTTGTGCCAAACTGAAACTCCAGAATAATGCCGGTAGCCACACCAATGGCAAAATTAATGGCAAAGAGTGTCATCCAGAATTTTGTTAACCGCTTCCACGCTTCATTGCCGGTCTTGACATAGATCGTTTCAAAAAATGCGAGCAAAACCGACAGCCCCAATGTCAATGGTACAAAGATCCAATGATACATCGCAGTCAGGGCAAATTGGGCCCGGGCCCAGTTCACCTGCGAAAAATCAATCTGTTCAACCATCACTCCCTCCTTCATTTTTTTTGTGAAAAGTTACAAGAGGGCGCCATATCCCAACCCATTGCAACTCACCGCCGGTTTCTGGACTAACCACTAACGTACCATGGTGATCTGCTCAATCACATGGTTGGTCCTTTCATGATCTGTATCAAACTGAGTATTTAGATAGTTGGGGAAGTAAAACACCTTCAGCACCCCAAACATGACAAATAACTTTAATGCTATGATGAGCCAAAGCCGTTTTCCCACTGTCATGCTGCGAAAACCATTCCGATAAAAGGAATACACAGAATACAGCATATTTCTTACCCGCGTATTAATTAATAATAATTACTATTTTTAGTTATTTACACGTCAGAAAAAAGAGTGTCAAGAAATACTCGGATAAATTCACCCAGTTACGCAAGTAAAAAAAACAATTTACTCAACTCGGGCTAAACAACTACCAGCGGCAAGCCGGTTTCCTTAACATAGAGAACCGGAGAATATCGATATTCACAGACAGACATAGGTTTGCGGTTACCCGTCAGAAAGAGGGTAACCTTGAACAGTAAACAATGAACTATCCGCCGAAGTATAACTGCATATAATGCAAGATCTGTTGATCAAAAAAGAGATAGAGCAAACTGGCTACAGCCAGAAAAGGCCCGTAAGGAATCCTCGATTGTCCACCCTTTTTCTGAACAACCATGGCACCGATGCCTATCACGGAACCGAGTAATGAGCTGCAGAAAATAACAAAGGGCAGCGCCTGCCAGCCCTGCAGGGCACCAATCATGGCAAGGAGCTTGATATCTCCTCCCCCCATCCCCTGCCTCTTGGTTATAAGATAATAACACAGGGCAATTAGATAAAAAGTCCCACCACCGGCCAGAAGGCCGATAAGCGAGTCCTGCCACGAGACCCAAGGCAGAACAAATGAGGCAAGAAGGCCATAGAGGATGCCGGGCAGGCTAATTACATCTGGAATAATCTGGTGATACAGATCAATCACAATAATAACAAGCAGGGCCGCCACATAGGCAAAGTAAATGAAAAAGGCAGCACTTAGTGTAAACTTCTCCATAAGCAGAACAGCAAGCACACCCATTGCCAGTTCAACCAAGGGGTATTGTATGGAGATATGGGTCCTGCACGTCCGGCACCTCCCCCTCAGGACGATATAACTCAACACGGGGATATTCTCATACCAAGACAGACTCGTCTGGCATTGGGGGCAATGGGACGCAGGGAAAATCACCGAAGCCCCCTCTTCAGGAAGTCTCAGAATAACAACATTGAGGAAACTGCCGACAATGGCCCCATAAAGAAAAACAATAATTTCAATAGCAAAAATATCCATTTTTTCTTACATATCTCCTAAGCAAAGAGGGGTAATGGGCAAAAAGAAATCATAATATACCCTTTTTATAAATGAAAATACACCATTACAACATAAAGTTATGGACCAGAACGACCCATCCTTCCTAAACAGCATCCAGCTCCTCAAGGCTGAGACATTATCCCCGGACTGGGCATTGAGCCCAAGAAGAAATGAAAACCTCAGGGCTGCCATGGATATTCTCAACGTTTTCTGCCACAGCAGAAGATATGCCAGAGGATTAGTTGCCATGGCACAACAACTGCTATGTCACCTTGCGGCAAACAAGGTATCCGGTGCAGGAGTCATCGACCTGCTCAAGGAGATTATGGCCCATATTGTCACCATCGTTGAACAGGATGAACCAGATACGGTTTTTGAAAGATCAACCTGTGGCCATTGTCTGCGGCAATTAAACAGGTTAGGGTTATCCCTGCAGCTTAAACCGGCAGTGGTAAATAAATTTGCCCAGGCAAACGATTCACTCAAGGAGGACATTACCCGTTTACAATCTTTAGCGGTCCACTTCAACACCCTCTCAGCAACACAACAGACGGAGGCCCTGCTCACCATCCAGTCTCTCATTGCTGAAACTAAGGCCTTACAAAAGATAATGACTGTGCCCGGCTGAACATGAGCTCTGCAATAGAAGCCCCTTGCCCTTGAATCCTGTTCCCCCTAAAATTTTCCTGCAGCGGATCACAACAGTTTCATCCGCCTTGAGAATATTATCCGTTACAACTCAAAAAACCCTGATATAGTCAACAACTGTTATTACAGTTATATTACTCTCACCCTTAACAGAGCAAAAACCATGGCCCTACTCCAAATAACCACCATCCCCCTTGGCACCGGATCCACCTCTGTGGCTTCCTTTGTTGCGCAGATACAACAAAAACTTGCAGAGGAAAAGGCAACATTCCAGCTTACCGATATGGGTACAGTCATCGAAGGCGACATTGACGAATTACTCCGGTTGGTCAGGGTTATTTATGATATCCCTTTTGCTGCAGGGGCCGAGCGGGTTGTGACCCAGATAGCCATTGATGACAGACGGGATAGAGACGTGGCCATTGGTGACAAAACCCGCAGGGTTCAATCCCTACTCAACAATTCAACAAACTCATCTTCATGAAACGAATTGCCCCCCATTTTAAAGCAGATAAATTACCCCTTATTATCCTGGCCATATTCCTCGTTCTTTTCTCCATTGGTCTCTCCCTGGATGAACCATCCAGAGTCCTTGAACAGGCATGGCGAATTTGTTACAGCTGTATAGGTATTGGTTAGGAGACTACCATGGAATTTTATCGCAAGTGGTTTCAAGTCCTGGTTCTCTTCATCACCAACAGCTACTGGGCCTTCCCCTTCACTAAATCTATCTACCAGGGGCCTCTTAAGGTTATCTGCTCACCAGGGCTCAACTGTTATTCCTGCCCGGCAGCAGCCATGTCCTGCCCCATTGGCGCCATCCAGCAAATGCTTCTCTCGGTGCGGGTGAGCTGGGCCAACGGCCAGACCTATCTGGCCCTGTATCTGGTGGGAGCCCTTGGCATTCTCGGTTCAATCTTTGGACGCATGATCTGCGGCTGGGCCTGCCCCTTTGGTTTTCTCCAGGACATGCTCCATAAGATTCCCTCCAGAAAATTCAACATCCCCCGTGTCTTACGCTTTCTCAAATACGCTATCCTTGGCCTCACGGTTTTCATTCTCCCCCTCACCATCGTCAGTGAAATGGGACTCGGCTCCCCCTGGTTCTGCAAATTCATCTGCCCGGCCGGCACATTGGAGGCAGGGCTTCCCATGCTAATGCTCCAGCCCTCCCTGCAGGGTGTTGTCAGCACCCTCTTCTATTCAAAGCTTGTTATTTTGATCGCCTTTATCATCTGGTCAATAATCGCCTCCAGACCGTTTTGCCGCACCACCTGTCCCCTGGGGGCATGGTATGGGTTATTCAAAAATGCCAAGATGATCAAGCTTGTTTTAGACGAGGACAAATGCACCAAGTGCAACGAATGCCACCCCGTATGTCCCATGGGCGTCAAATTCAATGAATCCCCCAATGACAGTGAGTGCATCACCTGCTTACGCTGCATGCACGAGGGATGTCAATTCGGCGCCATTCAATTGCAAATTGGTGGAATCCCAGTACACTCCCCTGATATACGCCAGACAGCCAAAAAACCGGGCCAGCAGATCAATAAGTAACCCTATAAAAAAGGCGAACACCTGTTGCCGACAGCATGCTACCAATCAGCAGAATAAAAACTGTCAGATATTTATACCGCAGCACAAGGGGCAGATAGTTCACCATGTCCATGTGAAATGTTCACAATGGGGCGGAAATCAATTCAGGCAGCATAAAAGCATTGAACCTTGAAAGAAAAAACAAGCCATACCTTCATAAAACCAAGAGTAAATTCAGTCCATTAGAACATAAGAGGTCAGAACATCCACCTTTTTACTGGACAGCTGCCAGCACCCTCTGTAAATTGTATTTTCTTTTCTCAAATCATTAGGATATGGACCTTGGCATGATTCGCAAACGCATCACAACCCTCTTTTTCACTCTCACCCTTCTGGGTATTGCCACCGCAGCATCAGCCAGGATGGTGGCCGTTAATGCCGACATGATCAATATGCGTTCCGGCCCCGGCTCCAACTTTAAGGTGGTCTGGGAACTTGGGCGCGGCTATCCACTGAAGGTGATTGGCACCCAGGGCCAATGGTACCGTGTTGTCGATTTTGAGAATGATAAGGGGTGGGTATACAAGAAGCTCGTTGACCGGTCTTCCCATTTTGTGGTGAAAAATAAGGTCATCAATATCCGCAGCGGCGCCGGCACGAGATATAAGATTATTCGCCAGGCGAAACGGGGTGTTGTGCTTAAAACATTGCAGCATAAAGCCGGATGGGCCAAGGTCCGCCACGAAGAGGAAAACATTGAAGGCTGGGTAAAACGGGATCTGCTCTGGGGCTGGTAACCCTGCTTTAAAATCTCAGGCCACCTTGAATAATTGCTTTTTCGTCCAATCTCTGCGTTATGCTCGAAAATTTATCCTCGGAGGTAAGCGAAACGAAGTGAAGACCCCGATATCAAATATATGCCTGCGGTAAATTTTCTCGCATGCCTTGATCTTGAACAGGTAAGCGTAGACTCCGAAAAATCTAATTATTCAAAGTACCCCTCAGGCTATCCCGCCCAGGGTTTCCGCAGATTTCAGCACCCATGCTTCACCAGAAAATCCTCCACCATCTCCTGCATCACCTCAAGCTGGGTTCGGCCTGTTTCATGGATGATGATCCAACTGCAGCGCTGAAAGGCCCGAAACAACTCTGGGCTGATCTTGAGTTTCAACTCAGCAAGCTCTTCACCCGGATCAAGGGGTCCAGCACCCATCCTAAGACGTTGACGCCATCAAAATAGCGCCAAGGGCATTGCCGACCTCATAATGGTCAGGAAAAACAACCGTTGTGCCCAGACGTTCGGCGACCTGGGGCAGGATATATTTCGATACCGCACCGATCCCGACAAAGGGCAGCTTAACCCTGAAATCCATAGCAATCACATCATTATTCCGATAATCGGGATAGAAGGCTGACAGGGTCTTACCTGTCTCAATGGCCAGGATGTGATCCAGCACCGCCACCTCAATTTTACGGCTCAACTGATCCAGAACCTCCCGGGCAAAGGCCTCAGGGGAGAGACCCAGCTCCGCGCCAAGCACCGTGGCGCCGGCAAGAGCCGATCCCACGTCCCCAAGCTCAATCTCAGCCAATACATGCAACGCATCGGTGGGGGTGAAGCCGGTTTCAAAGGCCAGCTGCCCCTTGACAAGCTCACGGATATGACTGGCAAGGAGGGATTCCCCCATCCCAAACTCCTCCTTCAACATCTCAGGGGTCTGGGGGCCGGACTTAAAAAGAAACTCCAAGATGGGATCATGCTTGGCCTGTTCCTCGGTCAAATCAGGGGCAATGGTGACCAGCCGCGACTTCAACCCTGCTCCAAGCCAGTCAGCAGGCGAGGTGGCAGCAGCCATGGAGAGCGGCAGCACCCGATCCGGGCCGACCTGCAGCTTGTTATACCGATCCACAAGGGCATGACTGTCGCCGCCCGCGCCCACGGTGGACATCTTCACCGCATCAACATGGGTCTGCCACTTGCCGATAAGACTCCCATCTTCCGTAAGGGTCGGCTTACCGTCTTTAATCATGGTG
The DNA here is from genome assembly GCA_027859235.1 of Desulfobulbaceae bacterium. Taxonomy (GTDB): domain Bacteria; phylum Desulfobacterota; class Desulfobulbia; order Desulfobulbales; family SURF-16; genus JAJRUT01. The sequence goes on along the minus strand of JAQIBE010000263.1, from coordinate 25,024 downwards.
ATATCCGTTGTCGTGCCGCCGATATCAATAATAACCGCATCTGGCGCCGGGGCAAAGCTCAGACCAAACCAGGCGGTGGCAGCCGGCCCTGAGGCAACGGTGGAGGCCGCCTGGCGATGGGTATCAACAATATCCATCGCAGTTGCATCACCGCGAATAATCATAACCCTCCGGGCAATACCGAGAGTCACCAGGGCATCCTGCATTCCCAGGAGAAAACTCTCCATAACCGGGCGCAGCCTGGCATTCAACACGGCTGTTGCCGCCCGATCGGCAACACCCACCCTTGACGAAACCTCATGGGACATGAAGACCGGCAAGGGATCAATCATGGATACCGCCTTGGCCATTACCTGCTCATGAGCGGGATTCTTAATGGACATGGCCGAACAAACCACATAGGATTCGACATTGCCCTTGAGTTCTGACACCGCACGAACCACCGCATCCAGGTCCAAAGGTCTCTCCTCATCACCCTGCAGGGTATGACCCCCTTCGACAAAGAGGGTCGACACCACGGGCAGATCTAGAGGACGCGCATAACCGGCGACAATAAGACCGACACGATCGCCCTTTGATTCAACAACGGCATTGGTTGCCAGGGTAGTTGACACCGCCACAAGATCAATGTCCGCCGGCTTAATCTCCGAATTTATGAATAAATCCCGTAAACAAAGGGCAATACCGTGGCTCAAATCAAAATGAGTCGTAGCACTTTTAGCGGTGGCGACAACCGTTTGATCGGCAAGATTAATGAGGGCACCATCCGTGTAGGTCCCCCCTGTATCAATGCCAATTCCGTATCTGGCTTCAGTCATAATCCTCTTCCTTTGAAAAATTGCCCGGTTTTTTTTAAATGGGGGGGCAAAGGTAACGTAATCCACCCATGAGGAAAAGGGTTTTCTTCCCCACCAAGTTCTTGACCCTGCTTTTTCAACCGCACGAGGACATTTTGTTCAGAATTTGACCAGTAAGGGGTAAGAAATCGTCCCTAAAACCTATCCTGCACCACAACATCCTCCCGGGGCAGCTGCCCCGGACGTTCCCACGGTTCCTTTATCCCTTTGCCGATCACCACAAACATCGTCACAATATGATCCGCAGGGAGATTTATAATCCGCGCCACTTCGTCAAAGTAAAAACCGTCCATGGGACAGGACTCATACCCCATGGAGGTGGCGGCAAGCATCAGGGTCTGGGCGGCAATGCCGCAGGAACGCATGGCCTCATCCCGCATGGTTTGCTCTTTACCGGCATAATAATCATGTATGGCCGGCAGGACAAAGTCCTGCACCTTTTGCGGTGCACTATGCCAATAGCGCTCAGGCTGCTTCTGCCATGCCTGCAGATCCGCACAGAGGACAATGAGCATTGACGCATCCAGGACCTGCTGCTGCCCCCCGGCCGCTTCGCAGAGCCGTTGCCGCTGTTTTGGCTCATCCACCACGAGAAACCGCCAGTTCTGAATATTAAAGGCGGTGGGGGAATGCATGGCCAGCTCAAGCAACAGCTGTTTCTCCTCCTCGCCCATGGTATACTCCGGATCATAATGCTTTACTGCTCTTCTGCTTGTAATGGCCTCTTCGGTTTCCATATACCCTCCAACCTTAATTTATTGTTCCTGTTCAAGGTTACCCCCCCCCCTTCAGGCGAGTAACAGCAAGATGGAACCGGGGAAAATGACAGACTATCCTGATCGATATTCTATCTCAATAGATTATACAGAGTAACTAGGCCAGGTGTGCTATAGTTTTTTATCTTAACAAACTTCTGCCGACACCTATTTCATCCATGCCTAAAAAAAGACTCAAAAAACTTCTACCCCAAAGAACAGTCCTCAGGGAAAACCTTTTTTTACGTAAACTATTTGGTAGTCGCCTCTTTGACCCGCATATCTGGTACCTCAACAAAAACACCATTTCCATCGGCCTCGGCTGCGGTTTTTTCATCGGCTATCTGCCCATCCCCATGCAGATGGCGGTTGCCGCCATACTGGCCATCTGCTTTCGCTTTAACCTGCCGGCCGCCATCATGATCGTCTGGATTTCAAATCCCTTAACCTGGGTCGCCCTCTATTACCCTGCCTATAAGCTGGGGGCATTCATCCTGGGACAACAAAATATTCCGCCAGCCAGACTCAATGTCGAATGGTTTATGAATCATTACCCAGCCCTCTTCCTCGGCTGCTTCATCATCGGGTTATGCGGGGGAATCGGTTGCATTATTGCCACACGGATTCTCTGGCGGTTGCATATCATCCGGCGTTGGCTGGAGAGGAAACGGAGAGTTGCCAAAAAAAAGGGCTCAACACCGTCATCCCGCTAAACACCAAACACCTCGCTACCACCAGAGGTTGCAAATCAAAACCGCAGCCAGAATCCCGGTTGCATCGGCACAGAGGGCGGCCGGCAGGGCATGACGGGTTCGCCTAATCCCGACACTGCCGAAATAGACGGCGAGGACATAAAATGTTGTTTCAGTTGACCCCTGCATGGTGGACACGAGAAACGAGAGAAAGGAGTCCGGGTCCTGGCTGACAATCTCACTCATGACCCCGAAGGCACCGCTCCCGGATAATGGCCGCATAAAGGCCATGGATAAAGCCTCAGCCGGCATATGGATGAGACTGGTCAGGGGTGAGAAGACATGGATGAGGAGGTCCATGGCGCCACTGGCCCTGAACATGCCAATGGCCACAAATATAGCCACCATGAAGGGGATAATACGGATGGCCGTGGCAAAACCTTCTTTGGCGCCTTCCGTCAGCGTTTCATACACCTTAACCCCGCGGAGATAGCCAAAGATAAGGAGAAAGGAGAGTAAAACCGGCACCAACCAATTGGAAATAATATTCAGGTTAGCCGGCACAAAAAGAGAAGCGGGACTCTGCTGACTTACCTGGAAACCGATCCCCCCGACAAAGGCCAGCACACAGAGCCAGACAAACCCCCTGCCCCAGATTCCGGGCGGACAGAGCTCGACCGGTTCCGTCGGGGCCGCAACCTCTGCAGTTTGGTCGAGCTGACCGACCGAGAGTTGTTCGTTGCGGCGTGATAATATTTTTGACATGGTAATGGCCACAACAGTGGAACAACAGGTGGCCGCGAAGGCCGGAATCAGAATCGCGGCTGGCGACGTCGCCCCGGCCGCGGCCCTTACCGTAATCACCCCCAACGGCAGGATGGTCACCGAGGAGGTATTGATCGCCAGGAACAAACACATGGAATTCGTCGCGGTACCCTTTTTAGGCGCAAGCTTTTCCAACTCCTGCATGGCCTTGATCCCCATTGGCGTCGCCGCATTGCCAAGGCCGAGGGCATTCGCCGCCATATTCATCACAATGGCTGACATGGCCGGGTGTTCAGGAGGTATTTCAGGAAATAGGCGGACCATCACCGGGCGAACGCCCCGGGCCACAATACGCATCATCCCTCCCGCCTCCGCCACCTTCATCACGCCGAGCCAAAGGGCCATGGGACCGATGAGGCCGATGGCCAGGACGACACCCGCCTTGGCTGAATCAAACGACGCCTTGGTCACCGCATCCATGGTGCCGGTATAGGACGCCACAACCGTGGCTATCAAAACCATTCCCAACCAGATTATATTTATCGCTGAGGGTTTATGCTTCACTCATCACTCTCCACGTCATTGGCCTCATGTCCTGCCAGGTTGTCTATTCCTAAGTTATTGTTTGTAGTAGACATCGTATCTATTGTCAACTTCACCGCAACAGGGGGACCTTGAGCTGTGTTCCGGTGCCGGTCCCACCTCTTTTCCCGACGCTCAATCCGTCAGCCCATGCACGTTTTTTTTACCTGGAGGGGACAATTTACAAGACTGGAGCTCATGGGCACCAGAGCTGAACAGCATAGCTCAGACCGAAAGCGTTGGTGATCTCCAGCATGAATCTTTAAGCGAAGTCCCTGTGCGCTGCCTTTCTCTAAAAAAAGAACCGGCCCTAAACAAAAAAAGTCACCTGCCCAATCAGGACAGATGACTTTAAAAAGCTAAACGAGCCTTCCGAAAAAAAAGCTTAGCAACCTTCGATAGCTCTTCTCTTCGCAGCTTTAACTTTTACATCTTGACCAGCAGAAAGCTTATCCGCTTTTTTACAATCCATAGTTACAATGCTGTCCTCTACCGATGTAACGGTACACTTTACATAACGAGAAGCCATGCTTACAGAAGCTACAGATGCGGTGAGGGCCATTGCCATTGCTACAGCTAATACTTTTTTCATTCTAAATCTCCTTTCTCTCAGATTTTCTTTTGCCCTGACTTATTCAAGGCCAAAAACAATGCATTAATATTGAATAGAACAATCACTACCTGATCAAAAAACGGTTGTCAATCAGAAAATGAATGACCATTCACACCTAAGTGTGAACGCCTATCGCCCTTATTTCTCGAGCATTTTCTTCACTTCCCGTTCCAGAAGCTTGTGAGGAACCAGACCGGGATAGGTCCGTAATACATTGCCCTCTTTGCTCACCAAAAAGGTCACCGGTACACCAGGAATCCCGCCAAAACCTTTTATGACTTGCCGGTCGGCCATCAGCACCGGGTAATTCACCTCGATTCGCTTAATAAACCGCTGCACATCTCCCACTTGCTGGTCCACCGACAAACCAACAACCGTAAAGTCATCCTGCCCATACTCCTTCTGAAGTTGCTTTAAGATGGGCACCTCCTCCATACAGGGCGGGCACCATGTCGCAAAAAAGACAACCAGCTTAGCCTTCCCAGAAAAAGAGTCTGAATCCACCGGTTTTCCGCTTTCAGCATCAGACAGGCTGAAATGGGGCATAGGCGTTGCAGCATAGAGGGATTGCCCCCCTATCAATAAATAACAAACCACAACCAATATGCTGACGAGTGTAACGGGTAATTTTTTTCTCATTGTTTTTACCTATGTATGTTAAAAATTTAAAAAGTATCTTATGTAGTTATGTAATATGCAAATTCGTACTGGCGTCTAATATATCCCAGACAGAGTAAAGCGCCGGGAACACGGCGGCTCGTGCGGAATCGTTACCGTATGCATGTATAGATGTATCTTTACTGAATAAATTCCACAAAGAAAAGACGAATAAAAAAAATCATGGGTCAAGAAACAGGAAAAGTCATACACCAACCGAACAAGTGGCTGGTTTTCTTCCTTGTTTCGGCAGGTGTCTTTTTTTCCACCATGGACAGCTCCATGGTAAATATCAGTCTGCCCTATATCATGGATGATTTCAATTCCAGCCTGGGACAAACAGGCTGGGTGGTGCTGATGTACCTCCTCACCACCTCGGTGACCATGCTCTTCTGGGGACACCTGGCCCAGCGCTTTGGCCGGGAGAACCTCTATACGGCAGGGCTCTTCATCTTTGGAACCGGCTCATTTTTCTGCTCCAGAGCAACCAGCCTTGACTTTCTGGTGGGTTGTCGATTCTTTCAGGGTTTAGGCGCCGCCATGCTCATGGCCAACGGCCCAGCCATGATCAAATCGGCCTTTGGATCGGCAGAACTTGGCCGATCCCTTGGATTAATGGGCATTGCCACAGCACTAGGCCTCATGGTTGGGCCAGCAGTGGGCGGTTTCATCATTGAGTATCACTCATGGCAGACGTTGTTTCTACTGCCGGTACCGATCTGCACCGTGGCGGCTTTAATTTCCCTGAAGACACTCACCCGTTCTGCCCCGCCCCCCCCCAGCCAGCCTTTTGACTGGCTGGGGGGGGTATGGTGGACCATACTGCTCACCTCATCAACCTATACCCTGAGCCATGCAACCCACCAAGACATACAACCAAAACTTTTAGTTCTCGGAACCCTGCTGAGCTGCGTGGCGCTGATTCTCTTTATCCGCCGCGAGTCCAGCCTGTCCTTCAATGGCAATTCCACCTCCACATTGCCGCTCATCCCAACAAAACTCTTTCAGCAGAGATCCCTCCTCATTGGCTCAATCACTTTGGCCATGGCCTTTCTCTGCCTCTTTTCAGTCCTCATCCTCACCCCGTTTTATCTGAGCATGGTACTGCATATCTCAAGTTCAAAGATCGGCATGGTGATGCTGGCCATCCCCATCACAGCCCTCATCACGGCACCAATTGCCGGATGGCTTGCCGATAAAACAGACGCCAGGCTTGTGGCAACCTGCGGCCTTAGCCTTTGTGCCGCAGGACTATTTTCCTTCACCACCTTATCCGTGGACACACCCCCCATTATGGTTGCCCTGCGTCTAACATTTTTCGGCGTTGGGTTGGCCCTGTTTATCTCGCCAAACTCCACTATGGTTCTGCGGCAAACTGCAAGCAGACACACAGGTACGGTCTCAGCCATTCTGTCCACCGGGCGTACCCTTGGCATGCTTGCCGGAATTTCCCTTGCAAGCTTCGCCTTTTCACTGTTTTTCTCGCATTTCAGCGGAGGACTGGACATGAAGCACTACACCGATCAGCAGGCCGGCGCCTTCATAATGAGCCTGCGGTTTTCGTATTACTGCTTTCTGGGAATTGGCGCTGCCGCTGTTATTCTCTCAGCATTTACGGGGTCTGAGAAGCGGTGAGCAAATCAATATGCATAGCCCCGGGGGAGGGAGGAACAGAGGAATACGGGTATGCGGACAAACAACAGAGAATGCGTAAAGAGCTGTGCTGAAAACTGGTCACCATTTACAACTCAGAGTTAGGCAATAGGCAACGTCACCACCGCCTCCATACCCTGATCATGACGCTTCAAGTTAAATTCACCGCCATGACTCTCAACAATGCGTTCCACCATGGCAAGCCCCATACCGCTGCCATAGGTTTTAGTGGTGAAAAAAGCATCTTTGGCCCTGGCAATATTGACTTCAGCCATGCCAATCCCGGTATCTTTAATGGCGACAACCACCTTGTCACCTTGAACTCGCCCAACCACTCTGAGAACACCGCCATGTTCCTCCATGGCCTCCAAGCCATTACGAACAATATGTAAAAACATCTGGCGCACCTGGCGGACATCCATATCCACCTCGGGATCATCCCCGTCCAGGTCAATCTCCCATTTCACATCCTGTTTCAGCATGGTGGGCTGCACCAACATTAATGTCTTCTGCAAAACAGGGTAGAGGGGAGCCACTGTCTTTTCAGGCTCAACCTGGCTGACAAAATCGACCAGATCACTCAGTGTTCCCTCAAGTCGCGCTGTTTCTTTGATCATGACATCGAGATAACGTCCCCAATTTTCGCCATTAATCTTCTTCGCCAGAATCCGGCACACGCCGCCGATGGAGGTGATAGGGTTACGCAGGACATGCACCATCTGCGCTGCCATCTGGCCCAAGGCGGAATAACGCTCAGCCTCAACAAGGAGATCTTTATTGTGCTCCAACTCATGGGTGACCTCTTGTAACTCAGAAATCTTGGACTGCATATCATGATGCAACTGGCTATGCTCAAGAGCCAGACTCACCTGACTACCGAAAAGCTCCAGCATGAGAACATCAGCGGCTGAAATCGGATTATGCATGACATAATTATCCGCAATAATAACCCCGAGAGGTCGCTTGGCTGAGAATAACGGCACAATAACAAAGTCTCTCTCACCCAGGAGCGTCACCAACTCTGGGGGGACATCCACCTCACACTGCCCGTCCTGAACAAGATAACTCTTATGCTCCAGCGCCGACCGCACCAAAACATGACCCGTATCCTCTGCGGGGATAGATAATTGCTCAACAATGGACCGCACCGTTGTATCCCGGTCCATACAGCCATGCATGGAGTCAACCATATCCAGGAAATTCAACTCGGTTCCTTGTAATTCCGCCCAGATATCCGCGGCTTCTTCCCGACAGGATGGACCAATAGCCAAACGCCCGGTCAAGACATTATTCCCGTCAAAAAGCGCTAAAAAGGCGCGGTTAAAGCGCAACCCCTCATTGGCGGTTATCCCCACTAAAATAGCATACAGAACCTTATCCAGCTCTGAGGTCGTCAGATGTACCGAGTTAATCTTTAAGGAAAGTTGATGGAGTAATTCAAAACGGAAATTAGCCTGTTCCAAATCCGCCTGATATTTTTGGTTATCAAAGACAAGGCGGCGTTTCTCAAGAACCTTTTTGACAATAATCAGAATTTCATTGAACTTAACAGGCTTCGCGAGATAATCGTCTGCCCCGCTACGAATACAATCAATGGCAACATGGAGATCTGCCACCCCGGACAACATAATTATAGCCGTACCAGGATGGCCCACGAGAAGTTCAGGGATAAGCGAGGCGCCATCCTCATCGGGAAGACCAATGTCCAGGAGAATCAGGCCAACACTTTCCCGCACCATAACCTGACGTAATTCATGCGCATTTCTTGCCTCGAGCACAGGAAAACCACTCTCCTCCAAATACTCGGCCAACGGTTCCCGAATCATATTATCATCATCAACAATAACGATATGCTCATTGTCTTTTAAGAGATCGTCAAAGGATATTGCCTGGCGGAAACCCGCGGTATTTTGCATCATGAAACTCACTTATTGAATAAAAACACAAGGTATTCTAAAACAGGACAGCCTAACCACATAAACAGCACGATTAACCATACACCAAACGATCAGATCGTGTACATATCAAATATGGATCATATTAATCGCAGCAGCAAACGCATCACCTTTTTTTCACACCAAAAACAATGAGATCTCCGGGAATCCGTGTGAAAACAATTCCTTTCTTTGAGCCAACCTGTTTTTATGATAGAAACATTTGAGAAACCTTTACCCCGCGAACTAAGACCATGGCAACAAACCCTGTCAATATTATCCTTATCGGCTACCGTGCCACAGGCAAGACCACTGTCGGCCGCCTCCTTGCTGACCGCTTGGGGTTTTCTTTCGTTGATGTCGACCAGGCCATTGAACAGCAGGAAGGCCGATGCATTGCTGACATGGTACAACAGCATGGCTGGGATTATTTCAGACAGCGGGAAAAAGAGATGCTTGTTGAACTGGCCGACCAGAAAAATCATGTCATTGCCACGGGCGGAGGGGCCATCCTCCACCAGGATATCTGGCCATCGCTAAAACAAAGCGGCCTGGTGATCTGGCTCAAGGCGGATATCCAGACCATTTGCCGGCGGCTGGCCAATGATGCCGTTTCAGACAGCCAACGGCCATCCCTTACAGGAGAGGACATCCAGCAGGAAGTATCACCGGTCCTGAGGGAACGCACCCCGCTTTATGAGACAAGTAGTCATCTGACCCTTGACGCCACCGACGCGGCGGAGGATATTATCACCCAGGTGATGAAATATTTAAAGACGTAGACCATGAGAATAATTGCGCATCTGAGCACCCATAACCCAAGCAGCCCCTATTTATAAGGAATACACCATGGCAGGAAATACATTCGGACAAGTTTTCAGAGTAACCACGTGGGGTGAGTCCCATGGAACCGCTATTGGTGCCACCATTGATGGTTGTCCGGCAGGCATTCCCATCACAGCTGAGGATATTCAGGTTGACCTGGACCGGAGGAGGCCTGGTAAAGGCGGGGCAACCAGCCCCCGCAAAGAGCCGGACAAGGTGGAGATCCTTTCGGGTATTTTCAATGATTTCACTACAGGCACACCCATTACCCTGGTGATCTATAATAAGGACGCCCATTCAAAATCCTATACCGACCTGGAGAATATCTTTCGCCCTGGGCACGGTGATTTTTCCTATTTCTGCAAGTATGGCATTCGTGACCATCGCGGAGGAGGCCGCGCCTCAGCGCGGGAGACAGCGGCGCGGGTTGCGGCTGGCGCTGTTGCCCGTAAATTCCTGCAATTCTCCGGCATCAAAGTGTTTGCCTACACCCTGGCCCTCGGCAATATCATGGCAGAGCAATTCTCCATGGAGGCCCTGGATGAAAACCGGTTATGCTGTCCTGACAACAAGGCGGCTGAGAAGATGGAAAAACTCATTAAAGAGGTGCGTAAAGAAGGCGACACCCTTGGCGGTATCGTTGAGATCATGGCCACAGGCTGCCCTGCCGGCCTTGGCGAGCCTGTATTCAACAAGCTTGATGCGGACCTGGCCGGGGCGCTCATATCCATTGGCGCGGTCAAGGGTGTGGAAATCGGCTCAGGTTTTGCCGCTGCCACAGCACGGGGTTCTGAAAACAATGACTCCCTGACTCCTGATGGATTTGCATCCAATAATGCCGGGGGAATTCTGGCCGGGATCTCCAATGGTGATCCCATTGTTGCGCGGGTTGCAGTGAAACCTATCCCGTCGATCAACAAGCCCCAGCAAACCGTGAATATGGATAACGAAATCACTGAAATCCGCATTGGCGGCCGCCATGACATTGCTGCCATTCCACGCATCAATCCTGTCTGTGAAGCCATGGTGTGCCTAACCCTGGCCGATCATCTCATGCGTCAACAGGCTGAAGAGCTGTTTCAGGATGATGGATTTGAGGACTGAGAAGAGTATCCGTAGACAACAGAGGTAGAGGGAAATGGCAAAGAAACAGTTAAAAAACGTCTGTTTTATCACCCGGGAGTATGATGGTCTCGCCGGTGCCGGGGGCGTCAAGGATGTCTGTCGGCAACTGGCTGAAGCCCTGGGTAATGTCCCACAGAAAACAGCCACAGCCATGAAGGTTTCAGTGATCATGCCGTGCTACGGGTTCATTGACCCGAAAACCCTCGGCTTCAGCAACCGCGGTTCTTTCCCCGTGGCCATGAATTACACCGACAGCGAGCGCACTGAAGCCATTACGCTTTGGGGCAAAACAACCCAGGCGAAAGATCGTGGTCCTGTAACGATTTTCCTGCTGGACTCCCCACGCTTCAAAGAAAAAATGGGCGTGTATACCTACACCAGGGATGAGGAAAAGATCAACCCGTTCAACAGGGCAGGCCAGGGGCATTATGACTATTTTGCCATGAATGTCCTCTTGCAGAAGGGGGGACTCTGCGCCCTTATTTACCGTAACGACCGACCCGACATTATCCACTGCCATGATGGGCATACAGCACTCGTTCCGGCCATGGCCCGTGAGATTGACGGCTTCCGCCATTTCTTCAAACGCACCGGCTTCCTCACCACCATTCACAATGCCGGAATCGGCTACCATCAGGAAATTGCGGATCTGCCCTTTGCCCACGCCATTACAGGGCTGCCGCGCAGTTTCGTTAATAAAAATCTCCTGGACGGCAAATTCGACCCGTTCATTGCCGCATCAGCCCATTCCATCCTCAATACCGTCAGCGAGAACTACGCCCGGGAACTGCGGGAAACAAATGCTGATGAACTCACGGGCTGGCTCGGCCATTTTCTCATGAGCCGCAACATTAAAATCCAGGGGATCACCAATGGTATAAACCCCGGTGATTTTAATACTGAATCAGCAGCAGAGCTGAACCTTGCTGCTCCCTATTCCGTCAAAAAGGGGGAATTAAAGGGTAAAGAGTTGTGCAGGCAAGATCTGGTTAAAACATTACAGAAAAAAAGCCTGTCCACCGTTATCCAGCACGGCAGTCTCAAACAGGTACAAGACATCCCTCTGCTCACCTCCATTGGCCGCTTCAGCAGCCAGAAAGGCATGGACAAGCTGGCCCAGGCATTACATCAGCTCCTGCCAGTGGACAAAGAGGTGCAGGTTCTCATCCTCGGCTCCGGCGATCCGCAAATTGCCCAGGGGCTCATCAGCCTCACCAGGGAGAGTAAATATGCAGGACGGGTATGTATACTCCAGGGCTATGACCCTGTCCTTGCCAGTCAAATCTATGCCGCTGGCGATTTCTTCATCATCCCCTCCCAATTTGAGCCCTGCGGCCTCACGGACTTCATGGCCCAGCTGTACGGCAACCTGCCCATTGTCCACCAGGTGGGAGGTCTGGTAAAGGTACAGCACGCCAAGACAGGATTTGGCTATAAGGAACATACGGCCAAGGCCCTTGTCCAGGCCATCAAACAGGGACTTGACGTGTACAGAAAAAAACCGGAAACCCTCCTCAAAATGCAGCAGCTGGGTGTGCAGACCATCGCCAGAAAATATACGTGGAGCAAGGTCAAAGATCAATACATCAAGCTGTACAGGGAGGCGTGGTGCAGAGAGTAACCTTCACCGGCCCAGATAAGCTGCCGGCCAACATGTGGCTTTCCAGACGGCGCAATTATTTCATCCGCAAATTTTACGCCCTTTTCTGCACGAATTACACAGAGTTTGCAGACCAACACGAGGAGTTCCTCCACAACAGGGGGACCAAAATACCAACCATGGATCTCCCCGTGGGACCAGAGTCCCTCCACCAACTCAACGATCTCAGCCATAGTCTTTGGAGCGAAAACAGCTTCGCTGAACCACATAGCCAGCGCCTCAACTGGAGTGTGCAAGCGCTCTTCCATGCCGCAATAAAGCTGCAGGCAAACATCAATATGGTGCGGTTTCACACGGGAACCCTGACCGCAGAACCAGCTGACACCAGCCAGACCGGTTTCATTGACACAACCATTGAGGAGATACACCAACAGGCTGCAACCCTGTCCCTTCTCTTTGCCAAGGCCAACGAGCTGCTATACCTCATGCTTGCGGAGCAAACGGGCAATGACCTCCTCCTGCGTCTTCTCATTGAAGAAGAACTGGGACAGTCCTTATGGGGCAAATCAACCCTGGAACTATTCAGCCATATGTTCCCCTATCAACCAGAGGCTGGCTATGTCCAGGCCGGAAAGAGTTATTTCATGGGCCAGTGGCTGCCAGAATCTCTCAAGGCCTACGAAGAGTCCCTTGCCATCAACCCTGATCTTTCCGAACCCAGGCGGCAAACCTATATCATCCGCGCCATGCTGCGCGACCGGGATCACCTGAAAAACTAGTCTTTTTTTTTGCAAACTATGACGCGATCCTAAAACAGGTGTGATAAACTTTTTTTATCACAGCAGACAAACCCAGGTAAGGCGCTGGAGGCTCACCCCCTCGCACCTCCAGCACCGCAGTTTTAACTTGCAATCTTCATCTTAAAAAAAGCAGGAGATCCACCATGACTATCAAAGTTGGGATTAACGGTTTTGGCCGTATCGGACGTAATATTTTTCGGGCTATTGATCTTGACCCGCTCTTTAAAGACATTGAGATTGTGGCAATCAATGATCTCACAGATAATAAAACCACAGCCCACCTCCTTAAATATGATTCGATCATGGGGGTCTATAATAGGGAGGTGGCCGCCACCGAGAAAGGCATCATGGTTGACGGCCGGGAGATCATGATCACCAACCACCGCAGCCCATCGGACATACCATGGTCCACTGGTGGCGCGGATTACGTTGTTGAATCCACAGGGCTCTTCTGCACCGACGAAAAAGCCGGGGCCCATCTGGATGGAGGCGCCCAGAAGGTCATTATCTCCGCACCCGCCAAGGGGAATCTGCGCACCATTGTCATGGGTGTCAATGACCATGAGTATGATCCTGCCACCGATCATATTGTTTCCAATGCCTCGTGCACCACCAACTGTCTGGCGCCTTTTGCCAAGGTCATTCTCGACAAATTCGGCATCAAAAAAGGACTCATGACCACGGTGCATGCCTACACAGGCGATCAGCGTCTGCTGGATTTCCCCCATGGCGACCTGCGCCGCGCCAGAGCCGCGGCCATGTCTATGATTCCAACCAACACCGGGGCAGCCGCCGCCGTATCCCTGGTTCTTCCCGAATTAAAAGGAAAGTTTGACGGGCTGGCGATACGGGTCCCAACCCCCAATGTATCCCTGGTGGATGCGGTCATAGAGGTGGAAAAAGAAACCACCGTACCTGAAGTAAATGCGGCCCTGAAGGAGGCAGCAAACCGTTATCTCGGCTATTCAGATGAACCGCTGGTATCCATCGACTATAAGGGCAATCCGCATTCTTCTGTGGTTGACGGCCAATCCACCAAGGTCATCGGCAATATGGTCAAAATACTTTCCTGGTATGACAACGAGTGGGGCTATTCCAACCGCGTGCTTGACCTGATCCTGCTCATGGAACGTCAGAAGATCCTTTAACGTCAGGTGTTAAGAGTGAGGAGGGAGGAGATTTCGCACTCCACTCCTCCCCACCCCCCTCACCCCTCACCTTTCACCTTTTACCTTTCATTAAGCCATGCCCACAGAACACACATCCAACGCCCTCAAGGCAAACCTTCAGGAAACAGCCGTTGACGAGGTTGTTATTACACCTGAACTCATCCCCCTCTGCGAGATGGTTGCCGACTACCGCGGCATCCACCGTAATATTGAAGACCTGCTCCTGGAGATATGTCACCCGTTCCGCAACTGGACCTTACTCCTCCCCAAACTTCGCACCTTTGTTCTGAAAAACAGTCCAATCTACGCAAAACATGATAATGTTGCCGAGAGTTTCACTCTTTTCACCGGCATATTCCTCCAGGCCATCTCCGAGGTGCAGAAGAATGATCAGCTCGTGGGGCTGGGAATGGAGTCATTACTGGCCTACGTGCAGAAGTTCCTGTCCATGGTGGAAAATCGTCTGCTGGACTTCCAGAGACCAGTGGATCAATTCTTCAAGGCCATGGAAACCCTTGACGATGCAGCCATGATGTTCATGGTCCAGGGGCATCACCCCATGAAAAAAATGGCGCAGACCTTACTGCGCTACAGCGAAAACAACCCGGACTTTGACCTAAGATCCTGTACAAGTCTCTTCCAAAGAGTACTCGTCTTAAATTACACCTATTGGCTCGGCGAAGAAGATCCCCTGCCGTGGTTTCAAAAGGAATGCGGAACCCGCTGCACGGATTGGCAGGCAGGCTCACGGTTTTCAGCGATTTCTCACGAGCAGATCGCGGCCCATCTGGATTGTGCCAGAACCATTACAATCAAGGGAAAAGATTCTCTCCAGACCTTGCTGGAGCTCCCGTCCCACATGGATATCGTCCGCTTTTATAAGGATATCCCCTCCCAGCTCATGACAACCCTTGATCCAGATAAGGCTAAGGATGACCGCTATGTGGAAACCCGCAAGCTGATATTCCTGTTTCGGATCATGGACACATCAGGGCTGTACCTCATTCATGAGGAATCACTGCGCGAGATCAACCGCTCCCTTGTGAGCCTGATTCATAAACAGCCCTACGAGGAGATTGAATCCTTTCTCCTCACCACCATGCAGCTGCTGAAGGATAATGTGAAACGGTACCCACACACCTCGTTGCAATGCATTCAGGTGCTGGGCTCCGAGGTGTTCACCCGTGGCTCATCGAGACTTGCCGAAACATTCCTCTGGGAGGCGGTGCGCTTCGGTTTTCAATACGCCAATGTTGCCGGGGTGGATGAAGAGTGGCAGCCCATCACCAACCCCGCTCACCTGACCAATGTCCGGGCGTGGCTCCATCTCATCGGTCAGGAGCCGAAATGGTGCGCCACCCTCTTTTCCG
This sequence comes from Desulfobulbaceae bacterium, assembly GCA_027859235.1. Taxonomy (GTDB): domain Bacteria; phylum Desulfobacterota; class Desulfobulbia; order Desulfobulbales; family SURF-16; genus JAJRUT01. Next base: position 9,627 of record JAQIBE010000263.1, on the reverse strand, counting down.
CCCTCATCATCAATATCAAATTCACCGGCACCTGCGTCAAGGATACCGACCTTTTCCAGCGTGACATCACGGGTCTGCTCAACTATCCCATTGAACCGGTGTATAACCTGGTGAAACAATTCACCAAACTCATGCCGGTGTTCTTTAATGAAATTGGCGCAGAGGGAAAGTTGCGTGATGTCTCAACCGAAATTGACGAGATCCATAAGCGTAAGGACATTCTCATCCATTTCCTGCGCAAGCAGTCCCATGTGGAAAGCTCGAACCTCATTGTCGACTTCATCCGTGGAATTGTCCGTTTCTGGCATACCCTGGACAAATCCCACCTGCAGGAGTACCTCCCCGCAGAAATCATGGCCCAGATCTCTACATCGGGGCCCTTTGTTGACCATCTCCATCTCCTCACCAAACGGATCTTTCAGCTCTCCAAGGTGAAAAGAGAAGAGGATCTGCTCCTCATTGACCAGCAACGGCTGCAGAAGTTCCTCAACCTGCAGGTGGACCTCAATGAAGGTGAGCGCAACCGCTTTAGCCTCCTGGTTGAGATGTATAAACTACTGGATCAAAAATATAACCTCGGCTTTCAGGAAATCCGGCAGCAACTTCAAGAAGCAGTGGCAACGGGTTTCCCTGAGCTGCAGCCGTTGCTGGAAGATCTAGTCCTGTGCGACAACTTCCAATGTTTGAACTCCCTCCTTGTCCATCTTGAAAAGCTTAAAGCCATCATCCTCAGCGAGGAGATCTTTACAGCCCGGGAAGACATCTTTCATAAACGGCATATTGCGGTGGATATCCCCTCTGTCTACGGCAGATATCGGGAGAAAAAATTTGATGCGCTGAGTCTGACCTTCCGGCTGGAAAATCTCGCCAATATCTATCTGGAAAAAATGCCGGATATGATCCCGTCCCACTTCATTACCAAGGCCACATTTATCCGCGTGGTGAAATGTCTGCGGCTATACATCCGCGCCCTGCGTATCGACGGCATCACCAGCCGTAAACTGGAGACCTATGTCTCACTCCTGTCAAACTCCCTGGGACTTGAACGATTCTCCTACACCCAATACCTGGATATCTTCAAGGGCCTTTCCGAAGGGGTGAAGGATGTCATTTACGCCAATTACACCAATATTCACCAAAACAATCTCTCTATTATCATCCCCCAGATAAGCAGCCCCAGCCTCCTGGCAAAATATCGCAATATGCTCAAGCCAAGCGAGGACACCAGCGAACCGAATAATATTCTTCAGCTCTCAGAGGCGTTCATGCGTGACCTCATCGCCACCACCTTTGGGTTGCAGCATCTCGACAACTTCATCACCAATGTCTACCAGACCCTGGTACGCCAGCGGGAACGCCTTTCCGAAGAGCAGCTCGACCTGCTCATGACCTATAATACGGATAAAATCCTCCATCACCTGGGTCAGACCAACGCCACCGCCAAAAACCTGGTTCTCCTCGGCAACAAGGGGTTCAACCTCACCCTGCTCAAGGGGGACAACAAACCTGTTCCCCCGGGCTTTGTTATTACCACAGAGGTCTTTCGCTGCTGGTCGGTTATTCAAGCCTTCCCCCAGGCCAAGGCAGATTACATCCACCGCATCAGAGAGGCCCTGACGCAACTGGAAGAAGAGAGCGGCAAAAAATACGGCAGCACCACCAACCCGCTCTTCGTTTCAGTGCGCAGCGGGGCGTCCATTTCCATGCCGGGCATGATGGCCACCATCCATAATATCGGCTTAAACGAAGAGATTGTCCGGGCCATGGCCCGGACAAAAGACCAACAGTTTCTGGCCTGGGATAATTACCGGCGCTTTCTCCAATCGTGGGCCATGTGCTGCAACATTGACCGTGAAGAGTTCCAAGCCCTGATGAATAAGGCCAAAGACAAATACGGTATCTCCAGGAAGGCACAATTCACCCCCAAGCAAATGGAAGAACTGGCCCTGTCCTATCAACAGAAGATACGTAGCTTAGGCATCGGTATCCCTGATGACCCATGGATCCAACTCCTTGCATCCATTGCTATGGTTTTCTCATCATGGGACCAGACAAAGACAAAGGATTACCGTAATCTCATGGGGGTCTCTGATTATTGGGGAACCGCTGTCATTGTTCAGTCCATGGTGTACGGCAACACGAGTCAGGATTCAGGCAGCGGCGTTGTCTTCACCGCCCACCCCTATCGCCAGGTACGACGGGTGGCATTATGGGGTGATTACGCCAATGGTGATCAGGGCGAAGATATTGTCAGCGGCCTTGTGAGCACCAATCCCATTTCAGCAGAACAGGCCGGGCTTGATGGGAGGCCCATTGAGTCCAGTCTCGAAATCAAGGCCCCGGCCGTGTACGAAGAGCTTCTGGTAATTGCCAGAAACCTCGTGTATGAAAAACAATGGAACCCCCAGGAGATTGAATTCACCTTTGAGGGGTTGGCAAAGGATGATCTGCATATCCTGCAGACACGGGATATGATTACCATTAAGAAGCGGGAACAGTTCAATGTGTTCCTCGACAATGGTAATTTTTCCAAGAATATATTAGGGAAGGGTATTGGTGTGGGGGGGTCAGCTCTTTCAGGTCGAGCTGTCTTTACGGCTGACAATATTCTTGAATTACGGGCCAAAGAACCGGACACACCACTCATCCTTATTCGCCAGGACACCGTACCGGAAGATATCAAGGAGATTTCAACAGCGGACGGGTTACTCACTGCACGGGGCGGCCAAACCTCCCATGCCTCAGTCATCGCCCTGCGTTTGCAGAAAACCTGTGTAGTGGGGTGCCGCTCCATGAAGGTCTTTGAAGCAGAACAGGAATGTCATATCAACGAACATACCATTCGTTTTGGCGACTGGATCTCAATCGACGGCAGAAAAGGCTTATTTATTAAAGGCAGACATCCATTTAAGGAAGAAGTGCATATCCTCCCCATGTAAACGCAAAACAGGATTGCAAAAATTAAATTTTGCAACCCTGTTTCTGTTATACAAGACAACTGCAATGCTATTTCAGATCGGCATCCTCTAAGGAAGGGACATCCGGGGTATCACTATCACTATCGGCCTTGCCAACTTTGATTTTATCATCATCGTCGTCAGCATCGCCAACTTCGCTTTTATCATCGTCATCGTCATCATCGCCGACTTTGCTTTTATCATCATCGTCGTCGTCATCATCGCCGACTTCAATTTCATCATCATCGTCAGCATCATCGTCAGCATCAGATTTAACGGCAGCATCTTTTCCAGCTTCAATAGCTGCAAGGGCTGCTGCCGTCGGCTCTAAGGATGCGATCTTCTTCTTAGGCTTCTTCGTCATCTTCGATGGCGGCAGGACAATGGCGATGATCTTCTTAATTTCCTCATCAATATTGGGATCAACAAAACAGGTATCACAGGTAGCAGCATGATCCTGCATAAATTCAACCATTCGAGCCGGTGCCAATGTTTCATCCTGCACCTGCACATACCAATCACGAATCATTCTATTTAAACGTTTACATTCCATAACTGACTCTACGCACCCGAATTTGTTCTTATTTTACATACAATCTATAGCCAAAAATAACACTAGCGCATCTACTTACAGCATCCATAATGAAAATTCACGGAGTTTCGCTGCAAATCCTAAAAAAAAGTTGCTTCCCAGCGGAATAAAAACTATCTTACTCACCTCAACAAGCACACACGGAAGTGGTAAGGGCACTGGTGGCCCTCTCAGATTTCAAATCTGATGTACTGGGTTAATAGCCTGGTAGGTGGGTTCGATTCCCATGCACTTCCGCCATTTCGGCTGTCACCTCTCTTCCACTTCCTTTTCCTTAGCCACCATAGCATCAGCCACATTACGGGCAATGGCACGGATACGGCCAATATAACGGGTCCGTTCAGCTACGGATATGGCCTTTCTGGCATCCAGCAGGTTAAAGGTATGGGAACATTTCAAGCAATAGTCATAGGCGGGCAAAGGAAGACCCACCCCCACCAGTTTATGGGCCTCGGCTTCACAGGAGTCAAAGTAACCACTCAAAAATTCCACATTGGCATATTCAAAATTGAAGGCAGAAAATTGTTTTTCATTCTCCAGAAAGATTTCGCCATATTTTGTGTTTTCATTCCAGTCAAGATCATAGACTGAATTCACCCCCTGCAGATACATGGCAATACGTTCAAGGCCATAGGTGATCTCCACGGTTACGGGCTTTAATTCCTGGGAACCTGCCATCTGAAAATAGGTAAACTGGGTTATCTCCATGCCATCTAGCCACACCTCCCAGCCAAGTCCACTGGCACCCAGGGTGGGTGATTCCCAGTCATCCTCAACAAAACGGATATCATGGCTGAGGAGGTCAAGGTTGAAACGTTCCAGGCTTCCAAGATACAACTCCTGGGGATTGGCCGGCGACGGCTTCATGACCACCTGGTACTGGTAATAATGCTGCAAACGGTTGGGATTTTCGCCATAGCGACCATCCGTTGGCCGCCTGGAAGGTTGCACATAGGCGGCCTTCCACGGTTTAGACCCAAGGGCACGTAATAAGGTTGCAGGGTGAAATGTCCCGGCCCCAACCTCCATATCGTAGGGTTGCATAATGACACACCCCTGCTCTGCCCAGTATTTATTCAGTTCAAATATAATGTCTTGAAAATACATATCTATGTCATTTAAGTAAAATTGGTAATGATGAGACCCTTAAGCCCCTGAAGAATCCGTCAACATACCCGTTTCCACCCCTGCAATCAAAATGTTTTTGACCTGATCAACAGAATAAAAAACGAACATGGAGTAACGCAGGGAAAAGCCGCTACAGGCCGAGGAGATGCCTGCGCACCAGATCAAGCCCCATGGTGGCAGCCGCCCCCTGGATCATGGCCCGTGTACCAGAAAAATGGAAGGTGTAGCCTGCTCTTTTCGTTTCGGATACCAGGCCAAAGCAGACTGTCCCCACAGGTTTTTCCTCTGTGCCGCCACCAGGACCTGCGACACCCGTTATAGAAAGACCAATATCGGCATTTGTAACACCACGCACACCCTGCGCCATTTCCAGGGCTGTTTTTTCACTCACGGTTCCGGAACCCGTCAATGTTTGGTTGGACACCCCCAGGATCTGCTCCTTCACCCCATTGGCATAGGCCACCACGCCGCCGCGAAAATATTGTGAACTTCCAGCAACACCTGTAACCATATGGGACATCAAACCACCTGTGCACGATTCAGCGCAGCCAAGACTCAACCCTTTTTGGGCAAGCAATGCCCCTGTCACCGAAGACATGGTCTCATTATTATATCCATAAATCACATCACTAAGGGCAGAGGATATCTTCGCAGCCATTTCTTTAAACAAGCTGTCTGCCTGACCGGCGCTCTCCCCCCGCACGGTCAAACTCACATGCACCTCAGCTCCCATGGGATAATAACCGATAAGAACATGATCACCCCCTTCCTCTATATGAGCCAGGCGGTCATTAATCACCGCTTCCTCCAGGCCGAAGACCTTGAAGAGCTTCTGATGTACCAGGGAAAAAGAATTTTCCTGCCACGTGGCAAGCCGCGGGATAACCCGATCCAGCATAAGCTCCCGCATCTGCTTAGGAACACCAGGCAGAAAAAAGATAGGCTTTTGGGCATAAACGAGCATAAACCCTGATATTTTCCCCCCGGGCTTTAACACCTCAGCCCCGGAGGGGAGCCAGGCCATCTTTTCCATGGCAGGCATCTCTTGAAACGTCGCACATTCTTTAATAAGATTAAGAACGTCAGGATACAGGGTCTGGGGCAGATCCAGGGCATCAGAAACCGCTTCTGAGGTAATATCATCCGTGGTGGAACCCAACCCCCCGGTAACCACAACGAAATCAGCGCGACGAATGGCCTTTAAAAGTGCCTCGCCAATATGTTTTGGATCATCACCCACCGTGGCCATGGCTGCAACCTTATGGCCTGCAGCAAAGAGATGACTTGCGGCAAAATAGCTGGTGGAATTAATAATTCGCCCGGAGGTCAGTTCATTGCCAATGGCAAGGATTTCACCATTCATATTCATTCTCCACATTCGTCCTGTAGCAGCCGTCCAAACACAAGCTCACCCTCAAGCCGCTCAATTTCAACCTCAACAACGGTACGCGCAAGAGCAGCTGGAGCTGCAAATAAAACCGGGATATAATTCTCTGTAAAACCACGCATAAGCCCATGTTTGTTCTTATTGCTTTCAGCCAGAACCCGATGGGTTGTGCCGATGAACCGGGAGTAGAAAGACTGTTTCTTCTGCAGATCCAAATCTTTAAGTTTTCTTACCCTCGCAGCCTTTACCTGTGCAGGCACCTGGTCGTCCATGGATGCAGCCCTTGTCCCGGGCCTCCTGGAATAAGGAAAGACATGGAGATAGGTCACAGGCAGCCGCTGGAGCAGCTCATAGGTATTATTAAAATGATCTTCCCCTTCGCCGGGAAACCCAACCAGCACATCAATGCCGATTGCCGCATCAGGTAACGCGGCATGGGCCCCCAAAATAATAGCTTCAAACTCGTCAGCCGTGTAGGTTCGGCTCATCCGCGTGAGAATATCCGTATCACCTGACTGAAGCGGGATGTGCAGATGGGCCATTAAATTTTCTTTGGCTGAAAACAACGACAGGATCTCGTCGGTGAGTTCATGCGGTTCAAGGGAACTGAGACGAAAACGGGTTGCAGGATGGAGAGCGGTGACCTGATCAATAAACTGGCCCAGATCAATATCAGCATCTAAATCCTTACCGTACATGCCGACATGGATACCGGTGAGGACAATTTCAGGATAGCCTGCATCAACAAACATCCGCGCCTGCCCCAAGGCCAGTTCAGGCACCACACTGCGGCTTCGACCACGGGCAAAGGGCACAATGCAATAGGCACAAAAATTATTACACCCGTCCTGCAGCTTCAAATAGGCGCGGGTTCGGCCACGGAAACCAGTGGTAACGGGCAGATGGCAACATTCTTTAACGGTGCCGATATCCGTCATATGCATCTCCAGATCACAAAATTCCGGCGTCAGGGCATAATCCACCAAGAGATGCTTGTAACCGTTCCCCACAAGACACACCGGTTGATCCATCATCTCAATTATTTCAAGACCTGCAACCTGAGAATAGCAGCCAGTAACCACAATCCGTGCTTGAGGGTTCTGCTTGATGGCCTTACGGATAGCCCGCCGGGACTGGGCGCCGGCATTATTGGTAACGGCACAGCTGTTCACCACATACACATCGGCCTTTTGATTAAAGGGCACGACCTCTACACCACGGGCCAGAAAAGACGACTCAAAAGAGGCTGATTCATACTGATTGACTTTGCAGCCCAGGGTGGCAATGGCTATTTTGGAATTTTGAGGCAATTTGACCATAACACGACACATATTAATGAATTAACGGGAACGGTTCACTATGTTACACGGTCTGCTTATCTCGTGCAGTAAGTCGTTTCTGTGATTTATTGTTTCTGTAAAAGGTTAAAACCTTCGCCTTTCGGAGTCTCGTACCTCGCGTACCGGGCGAATAACAGCAAGGCTGTGTCTATTTTGCTAGCAGTCGCCGCGTTGCTGCTGATTTATTGTTTGAACGTCCAGGTAAGTGAACCTGTGAGACTCCGACATCGAACGTTCAGGTAAGCGTAGACTCCGACATTGAACATCGAGGTAAGCGTAGACTCCGATGTGGAAATCACTTCGCTCGTCTATCTTGATAAAGTAAAGACCATATTCAGCGTTGGACGTTGGACGTTGAATGTCGGAGTCTAGCGCTTACCTCGACGTTAATTGATCCGTTGCACTGCTAAAATTGCTTCTTGAAACCGGTCTGCTTTAGCTGGTGGTCGTTTAGTTTCCGATAATTTCAGGGGAGACACTGTTCCCCCTGCAACCATGACTCTACAGGGGTGGAAGCGGGGCTACAACTGGAAATTACAAGTTCACTGTGGGCATCTTCACCTTCGTTTTATCCAAAATCGTCATAGCGGTTGCCACCATACCACCCAAATCACCCATATTGGCAGGAATAATCATCGTGTTACTCTCCTTAGCCAGCTTACCCCACTCTGTAACAAATTTTTCTGCCACCCGTAAATTAGCCGCCACATCACCCCCTTCCGTCTGCAGCGATTCAGCAACCTTGCGAAGACCCTCTGCCGTTGCCTCAGCCACCAGACGAATTTCAGCCGCCTGCCCCTCGGCCTCATTAACCCGTTTCTGCTTTTCACCCTCTGAAATCTGGATGGCCTCAGTTTTCAGACCTTCAGCACGGTTGATCCGGGCCTGACGATCACCTTCCGAGGTGGCAATTTCGGCCCGCTTCTCACGCTCGGCCTGCATCTGTTTTTCCATGGAGGCCATAACCGATTGCGGCGGCGTAATATCAGAGATCTCATAGCGCAGCACCTTGACGCCCCAATTGGCAGCCGCCTCGTCAATGGCCTTGACAATCTCAGCATTAATAGATTCACGCTCCTCAAAGGTCCGATCAAGTTCCATCTTACCAATGGCAGAGCGCAAAGAGGTTTGCGCCAGCTGCACACAGGCAATATGATAATTATCAATACCATAGGCCGACTGTTTACTGTTAAGGACCTGGAGATACAGGACACCATCCACTTCCAGGGTAATATTATCCGCCGTAATACAATTTTGTGACGGGACATCAATGACCTCTTCCTTAAGGGAACGTTTATAGGCAATGATATCAATGAATGGCAGGAGAACATGAAACCCTGCCATAAGCGTCTTGCTGTACTTCCCCAAGCGCTCGATAATAAATTCAGACCGTTGCGGAACCACAACCGCTGTCTTTACCACCACAACAATGACGAATATGGCAATAATAGCAGTAACAATAACAGATCCTGGCATAGTTCTTCCCTCTAGTTTTCTATTGGTTTTATCTGCAGGATTAACGAGTTATCAGCATCCACGCCAACAACAAGACCAACGTCTCCTTCTACCATTTTATAGTCAGACACAGCAATCCAAAAAGAGCCCCCAAGCTTCACCTTGCCTGAGTGATGCGGGGCAACGGGCTCGGTAATCACAACGGTTTTTCCCACTCGTGCATTGGCATAATCATCGTCATTATCCCCTCCCTGTCTGCCTTGAAAAATTTTCCGGGCTATCTTTCTGAAAAGAACCAGAGCCCCTATTGAAATTACAACAAAGATAACAAGCTGCCACTGCAAGCTCACGCCAAACAACCATGCCGAAATGGACGCCGCCAGACAACCCATGGTAAAGAAAATGGCGACGAACCCCGGAGCCGTTAGTTCAACAATTAAAAAGACAACCGCCAGCAAAAACCATAAAAACATCGGTTGGGATATAAATGCCATGGGAACCTCCCTCACTTCGTTATCGGACAACGCCCCTGCTCAGGGGCCCCTTGCCGGTTCAAAATTTCACACCAGAGAAGAGGGGAAACTCAACTCTATTTCCTTGAGGGTACCTTGAAAAACTAGATATTTCGGAGTCTCGTAAACTCGATTACCTGTTCAAGAACAAGGAGCGGTGAAAATAAAAAGCACCCCAAGGGTATTTCCTTACGGGCACGCAGCATATTAGTCATATGCGAGAATTTTTCTTTTTACAGTGACGCAGTAGATAGCG
>JAQIBE010000237.1 GCA_027859235.1 Desulfobulbaceae bacterium | reverse complement strand
AAGGTGTAAATCCTGCAGAATCTCCTGACTTTCCGGCTTATTGTCAAGAAAGCCATGGGGACCGGCTTCGGCAAGAAACCCCTCTTCCCGCCATGAATCAATAACACCGCCAACCCGGTCTGTACTCTCAAGTATCGAGACCACATATGCAGGGGCATGTTTTTGCAGAAAATGGGCGCAGGCCAAACCAGAAAGGCCAGCGCCGACAATAAGAATATCAGAATGATTCATAGAATTTTTGAAATATTAGTTACACCTATTCAGAGAGGGCGCGGAATCACCCTTAACTCAGAGGCGTAACGGTTCAGACGTTGATTAGATTGACCCCTTTCTGTCAGATATCACTCTCCGAAGACTCCCATGTCCTGCAACTGCTCATCAATCACCGTAATATGAACAGCGGCCTTTTCAGCCAGATCAACCTGAGGATATTTGTCAAGAATCTCCTGCAGTAACGTCCGTGACTGATTAAGCAAGGTGATTCGCGAATTATAATCCGTTGTGCGTCTTGCCTGAACAAATAAATTTGCAGCTTCGCTGCGTAATGCTGTCGCAGCAAGCACTGACCCTCTTTCTATCTTTTTAGCCGCCCTGCTGTCATATTCTGTCCCGAGCAATCCCGAAAAGATTGCAATGGACTCATCATACATTTGCATATCAAGAAGATTAAGCCCCTCCTGCCATCTGTCAGCAAGGGACTGGGTCCGTTTTTCCTTCTCAAGTTGCAGATACACATTATGATCAGCTGTAACAATGTTGGCCATCTCATCAATACGAGCCGCAACATCAGCTGGCTGATGGGCCTGCTTCATCTCCTGCAGTCGATCCAGCGCCACTTGAAACCGCTTCTCATCCTTTATCTTTTGCACCTGGAGCAACCGCAGATTAATATCATTACGCACCTGCTCCTCAGCCCGTCGATAGAGCTTCAGCGCGGCATCAGCATGGATACCGGATGGATATTCGGCCTGTAGCTGTTGCACATTCTGCTCAAGCTCAAGGGGAATTGCATGCCCGTCAAAAGACAGATAGGCAGACAGACATTTGGAGTAGAGCGAAATTTCAGTGGGGTGATCATCGGCACCGGAGAGCAAGGCCAGTTGATCGGTGACAACCTTATGGGTCTCCTCCCAGCTGCTCAACACCTCAGCAATGGCAAGGTACTGATTCCTGGCCTCCTCATACTCACCCGAGGCAATCAACAACTCAGCAATCTCTAACCGGAGCGGCCATTGTCCTCGATGATCAAGCCCCGCAACCACCAGCGATAACACCCGGGCAGCATCACCAAAACGGTCCATTTCCACCAAGGCGCGTCCATAAATTCTCTGCAATTCAGGGCTCAAAACCCCATCACCCGGCATATTTTCCACCGCCGAAATTACCCGGCTAAAGTCCTGTTTCTCAGCATAATAAAAAACAATATCACGCCCCTTCTCTTCTGCTTCAGCTCTGAATTGATCCAACATTGTCGGCAGATAACTGGCCTGTACACCAAAAACCGTGTCACACTCTTCTGCCAGGAAACGAATATCATACTTACTGGTGACAAAATAACCATGGTCCGGTTCTGACTGCAATTCACGGTAGCCGCCGGCAATGGACTGCACGAGCTGGTAGCATGAAACAAATCGTTCAGGTTGGGCAAACCCTGCCCCGAACAGAGCTGTTTCGTTTTTAAGCATTTGCCATTTAGACTGTTTATCGTTGTAAAGCGCATACCGTTCCTCCACAAATATGCGGTCGAGTTCATCTGGTTCTGGAGTAAAATCGGCAATAGCCTCCTCAACATTCCTAGCATTTTCATCCGCGCCAGAGGGAAGTTTTGCACTGCCGTCTTCCTCCACTGAAGCAGTATCTGGAGCGCTTGCCAATGGATCCGCACCCGCCTGCAGATTCATTAATTGACACCCGCCAATCAAGAAAGACAGGATGAGCAAACCACAACTATATTTTACGTCTATTTTCTGTTTCATAGTATTCAACACAATGCCAATTTTCATTGGCCTCTAATGACTCCAGTACGGTCTGAAATAACGTTGTAATTTGATCTCACCATTTGGAGAGATCTCACCAAAGGTAACAATGGGGGTCTGCATAACACTGGAATCTACCCCGCCACGCACCACAACGCCGCCGCCGCGAACGGCCACAGGGACTGCGATCTGCCCAAGCTCAGGATAGAACAATGGCAATTCTTTAACACCGGAAAAAGAGAGATCAGCAAGATCAAGGACCTTAGCATAATCACGATTCAATATATAATCAGCAGCAACCTGCGTCCATACAGGTAAGGCACCTGATGACCCGGAGATATGGGTCGTATGGCGAACCATGGGCTTATTATCGTCATAACCCACATAGGCTGCAAGCACGAGACCATTAGCCATACTCACACCACTCCCCTTACCCTGATGCGCCCCGGGAATGAAACCGGCAAAAGAGGCATTGGTGAAACGATTGGCAGTACCTGTTTTACCCAGAGCCGGCACGGTTATATCCATGGCAAGTAAACTTTCCTCAAGCTCAGGATCACGGCTATGCAGATGAATATTTCTATAGGCATAGCGTCCTGTTCCAAACTTAACAACATTGCGGAGAATATCACTCACAGCCAGAGACGTCTGGAGGTCAATAACCATTTTCTTTCTGGTGTCAGCACGATAAATAACTTCACCCTCATTGGATTCTATCATCTCAATAAGACCAATACCAATACTCTGCTGACCAGTTGTAGAGTAAGCCATGCCCGAGGTCAACCCCTCGTAAATTTTAGCCAGCTCAGTGAGACTAATGACATTGGATCCCAGGGGAAAGGACAAGACCGCGTCTAAATCACTTTCCACCCCAAGGGCGCGACAGAGCCCTATGATATACCGCAATCCAACCGTCATCCTGAAGTCGCGCAGAGAATGCAGAACCTCAGGGCTATAGGGTTTAAGGCGTGCGATCTTGTCATACTCAACATCCATTGCCCTGCGAACCTGCTCCACCGTTTCAA
>JAQIBE010000153.1 GCA_027859235.1 Desulfobulbaceae bacterium | reverse complement strand
GCCTCATTATGTATGGGCATGGCGAAACGAATGACAGGTTTGAGGGGGCGTTCGATTTTATCATGTTCGATATTGAGATCAAAGGGGGATGTATAGATTTGCCCTGGAGCAAGTTTGCTGGTTTCGCGGAAATAATCCCGATCTGATTTGTCCTGAAGCTGTGACTCCGGCACAACAAGGGGTGAGTCGTCAGGACGATGATTAATACGGATGACTTCTTGCCCTGTACTATCCAGGAGACGTATCTGGCTGAATCGTTCTTCTGCGGAGATGAATTTCAGCATAAGGTCGGTTAAATGCTGTTGTGCTTCAGGGTCATGGTCTTGGAGGACAGATTGTGCCAGTGAACTCTGGGAAAAATAAGTGAGGTAGGAACTCGCCAAGAGAACCTCGTGCTCGATCATTCTTGTCATTTCCTGGAATTCTTTGTTTTCAGCAGTAATTCGTTCTTGCTGAAATCTGGTGTTTTGGAAGTAATAGGCAGACAGAATTGAGAGTAAGAGGAGGAGGACCAGCAGTCCGGCATAGATAAGACCACGCATATGTTTCTGGTGTCCAAGGTTCTTGTCTGCGCATGGTTGTATGTCTTGCATGGTGGAAGGGGTTCTCCAGGTAATCTTTATCTATTACCCGCACCCTAACAACATGATACGGTTATGTCTAAGAAAATATTAGTAATTTTAATGAAATGGCAGAGGAGCGGATAGGGTGAATATATATTTTGCTGGATCAATTCGAGGTGGACGTGGGGATGGAGAGTTGTATGGGGAATTGATTGCCTTTTTGAGTCAGTACGGGTCAGTGCTGACAGAGCATGTGGGTAATGATGTATTGTTGAGGGCTGAAAAGATGCTCAGTGAAAAGGAGATCTTTTCTCGCGATATGGGTTGGCTTGCCCAGGCTGATGTGCTGGTTGCTGAAGTCACCACCCCTTCCCTTGGCGTGGGATATGAGCTTGGCATAGCTCAAGCTATGGGGAAGAGGGTGATGTGTCTGTTCAGACCTGGCCCTGGCAGGGATTTGTCAGCCATGGTGGCAGGAAATAACCTGTTCCGGGTGGAATGTTATCAGAATATTGATGAGGCCTGTGATTTGATCGATACATTTTTGGCTGCAAATTAGGTGAGGCCGCGGTCATAATTAAAGGTTGTGGAGTGAATGATGGGCTGGTCTTGTTTGATTGTTTGCAAGACGGTTCGGCGCTGTTCCCGGGTATGTCCCCGGAGGTCAATGAGATAGCCTGCTATACCCAAATCTCGTAATTCATGTAAGCGGCCGCTGAGGGAGAATGGTACGGCTGATTGAATTTGCGTAAGTCCTTTGTCTTGAATGGGGTGCAGTTCCTCTCCTGCCTGAGTGGTGATGGTATCTTCTGCTGAGAGTGGAATACGGGATGTCATTAAGGGAATGAAGCCATACACCGGGACAATTAAGCTATTACTGTAACGGCTCAGGCACGTAATGTTACCTTTGTCATCTTCGCTAGAACTCGTAATGTGCTGGATACCCTGGGTTGTCAAGGCCTCTACTGCCTGTCGGTTCAGGCAGTAGAGCGCTGGCCCTGCCATGAGCTGCAGCCTGTCTGCAGCGCTGAAAAGGGTGAAGTGGCTGATATTGTTCAGGCGGAATCTTTTATAGCCAAGGGCTATTTTTTGGTGAATCTGCTGCCTTGTTTCCGGCCAGTTGCTGTCGTAGATGATTGGAGGGATGTCCCAGACAGGCTCCCTGTCCCGGGGATGGCGGGTTGGTTCTGCAACAAGTGGCAGGATGAGCGTGAGTGTGGGATTATCCTGCAGATCGTGGTGAACCAGGTCGGTGATGACCAGTATTTCAGGCGGGTTTTGAGTTTGCGGGGTGATGTCGGCCAGGAGTTTCCCCTTGATTATTTCGAACCGGTCCTGGTCTTGACCCTTCAGGCGGGTTTGCAGCTGCCGGTTCAGTTCACCATAAAAATCCCGGCGGATTGCTTTAAGCCTGCTGGGCTTTATGACTACTGGCGGCAGGTTTCTGCCAGTGATGTGTTCTAACTGCAGATCTGGATGACCTGTTTTTGTGAAGATATTTTCCAGGGTTGCCACACTTAATGGCGATTTTTGCGCGGGAAAGGTTTCGATGTCATAGGTCTGTTGCCAAGCCACGGGGGAAGATGCTGTAACGGTGAATGTTGTGGGGGTGCAGGCAATGGTAAGGCTTATTTGCGTGGCTGGAGGTGTAACATTCAGGAGTCGTCTTCGGCACGCCTCTTCACTTAAGGTGAAGCCGCGTCCTGTGGAGATCTTGAAGATGTTATCCCCTTTGGCAAAGCGATTGTGAAAAGGGGAGGTCACTGTAATGTATTGACCGGGCTGCGTGTGCTTAACGGGTTTCCGGTCAACCTGTATTTCCCGGAGAGTAAAGGCTGTCCCTGGCTGATCTGTTTTGGGCTGGATACGGAGCTTGTCGCCAATGTGTAAAGGGGTCTGGCTCTTGAATGAGAGATATCTGCCGGCAATGCGCTCCACCTCTCCTGCTGTTTTGCCAATGCCCCCTTTCTGATGAGGGCGAAGGATGGTTGAGCTTTTTCCGGTTAAGAAGCCTGAGGTGCATTGTCTCCCATGGGACTGCTCGAGGATGGTGTTGCCTCTGCGGATGGCGGCTTGCATGTCTGTTTCGGCACAGTCCAGCACTTCACGGTAGGCCCGGACGACATTCCACACGTACTCACTATTCTTCATGCGTCCTTCAATTTTAAAACTCATCACCCCGTTTTGCGCCAGTTGCGGCAGGTGGGCGAGGGCACCGAAATCTGCGGTGGAAAAGGCAAAGCTGTCCGTGCCATTTTGAGTGTAACGCCGTCGGCATGGTTGGACGCATGCGCCACGGTTGCCGCTCTTGCCTGTTTGAAATGAGGAGAACAGGCAATGGCCGGAGATGGAGTAGCATAATGCCCCATGGACAAAATGTTCAAGTTCAATTCCGGTGTTGGCACGAATGTGTTTTATCTCCGCAAGGGATAACTCCCGCGCCAGGACCGCACGCTCAAACCCCATGCGCTCAAGCATCTGCACGCCTCCACTGTTGTGTACCGCCATCTGGGTTGAGGCGTGCAGGGGCAGTTCCGGAAAGTAGCGGTGGACAAGATTGTATACGCCGAGGTCCTGAATGATTAAACCGTGGATCTGACAATGGGCCAGCCCTGTAAGGACATCAAGGAGATGGGGAAGTTCCGCGTCCTTGATGAGTGTGTTGAGGGGCACATACAGCTTACGGCCTAAGGAATGGGCATACCCGCTCAGACTTTCCATTTCCTGCAGGGTAAAGTTCCTGGCCTTTGAGCGAGCTGAAAAATCTTTTAAACCGCAGTATACCGCATCGGCGCCAGCTTCCATGGCCGCGAAAAAGGATTCCATGGATCCAGCAGGGGCAAGGAGTTCGGTGTTGTATTTGCTGGCAAGACTCATGGCGCGGAAGGAAGGGTCTTCATCCTTCTTTTGCAGATGAGAAATGCTAGAATGAGGCTGAGCATCATGCCGTTCATGAAGACGGCCTTCCAGGTGAGAACCTGTTTGATGAATTGCACCTTGGGGGTTATTTCTGTTTGTGTTGCATCATAGATTGTTGTGATAATCTGATCTTCCTCAGCATTGTTGACATAGGTAAGAGTGATCTCCTGGGTGGTGCTGTCGAGCTGTATGCCGCTGATCTGGGCTGTGTAGTCTGTTGGGATATGGATGGAATGACCATTGGTGATGGATTTTCCTGTAATGGCTTTGGGCGCCATTATGCCATTTTTGAAAAAATCCCCATTGAGAAGATAATCGGGAACCATCCGTGTTGCGTTTCCTGGATCAGGAAGCTGTAGTTTTTGTAACTGTTCTGCTGTGGCAACCTGTAACTCCCCCGTGTCTAATTGCAGGGCTGCTGGGAAGGGGGTGATCATTTCCGCAGGGGTCGTATGTTTTGTTACGGAAACCGTATTCGCCGCAAAGAACGTCGTGGCACCACAAACGATGAGAAGCGTGAAGAAGATATGGTAGGGGAAATGAGATTTTTGCATGATTAGGGTATCTGTTGGGTAGTGGTTTTGTGGGTGTCTTTAATGATGAGATGTTATGAGTCAAAAATGGCCATGGGAATTATTTATCATAATCTGCTACACTATAAATAGACATAGTTAAAAAGAGGGACACTCCCATGGCAGGGCCAGGCCACTGAGTTGTGCAACTGGGTTTAAACTTTAGAGAACCAAAAAAATATCTTACAAAAAAGGTGAAGGGCTATGAAGAAGGCACGAGAAATAATGAACTCGCAAGTGATAACTGCAGCCGCTGACATGAAGGTTGTGGATTTAGCAAAGCTCTTTGTAGAGCATGATATTGGCGGCGCGCCTGTGGTCGATTTAAGTGGTAAAGTAGTAGGTGTTGTTACTGAAAGTGACCTGATTGATCAGAATAAGAAGCTGCATATCCCCACCATTATGCCATTTCTTGGTGCGGTTATTTTTTTGGAAAGCGCCAAGCCCATGGAAAAGGATATCCAGAAAATGGCTGGCGCAACGGTGGCTGATATTTGTTCGACCCGTTTGGTCACGGTGGATGCCGGGGATAGTTTGGAAACGGTGGCAACGGTGATGTCAGAAGAACATTGTCATACCCTGCCCGTGATGGAAGATGGTGAACTCGTAGGGGTGATTGGTAAGGCGGATATTATCAGGGTGATTGCGCGCAGCCAGTAACCGTTGGTAATTATTCAAAGTTGCATCTCAGGTGTGCTTTTACAGGGATCTTGCAGAATTGCATAGGTCAACCACTCCATTTTGCTCAAGTTTAATATACAGGAATAATAATATGACAGAACGAACAGCCTATACCTTATATTCAGGTGGACATCGCGGTGTAGAGGCCGCTTTCGGCCAATGTGCTGAAGAGTGGGGGGTGAATGAGGTGAATTACTCCTTTGCCGGGCATAAGGTGGGGAGAGATGTAAATATCAAAAATCTCACAGAGGAGGAGCTTGATCGGGGTGATATTTCCATGGAGCTTGCTTCCCGGATGATGAACCGCACCTATTATGAGAAGAAAAAAATCAGAAAGGTGCTGCAGCTCATTTTCCATATGGTCAACTCGGGTCATCAGGTTTTTGTGGTGGGAACCATCCTCGATGATAATACCGTAAAGGGCGGTACCGGTTGGGCCGTGGAACTTGCAAAGTTGTTTAACCGTCCGGTCCATGTGTTTGATCAGGATAAGAACCAGTGGTTTGCGTGGAAGAATGGCGGCTGGCAGGAAGAGGTTGCCCAGATCAGGCATGAAACGTTCTGTGCTTCCGGTACACGGGATTTGACTCCGGAAGGTGAAAAGGCCATTCGTTCTCTGTTCATGGATGCCTTTGGTACACCCTAGGGTGTTGGTCTGCTGAAGCATGAAAAGACTTGACACTAAATCCCTATAACGGTATGGTACCGCGCCTTCATTAAGGTTGCGCTTTTTGCTTGTGCCTGAAATGAATACAAAAATATGTAAACGGCCCTTGGAGTCAAGGGCCGTTTTTTTTATAGGCTATTCTATAACTGATCTTGCGGAGTGCGGCTCCGGAGTCCCCAGTTATTCATAAGGCCTTACAGCCCGTGGACTGACCACAACGAACCGTAACCAGAATCGAGGATGTACCCATGCTAGCAGACCTAAATAAAGTCCGTAATGTCGGAATTAGTGCCCATATTGACTCAGGAAAAACAACTCTGACCGAGCGCGTTTTATTTTATACCGACCGTATCCATGCCATTCACGAAGTGCGCGGCAAGGACGGTGTCGGTGCTGTTATGGATTCCATGGAACTTGAAAAAGAGCGTGGCATTACCATTCAGTCTGCGGCAACGTTCTGTAACTGGAAAGGGTATGATATCAATATTATTGATACCCCGGGTCACGTTGACTTTACCGTTGAGGTTGAGCGCGCCCTGCGAGTGCTTGATGGCGCGGTTCTGATTCTCTGTTCAGTTGGTGGTGTGCAGTCCCAGTCCATCACCGTGAATCGTCAGATGACCCGTTACGATGTCCCCCGCGTTGTCTTCATTAATAAATGTGACCGTACCGGTGCAAATCCGAATCGTGTAACCGAGCAGATTCGTGAGAAGCTTGGCCTGAATGCGATCCACATGCAGCTGCCCATGGGTCTTGAAGGCGACATGGAAGGTGTGATCGATCTTGTCCGGATGAAGGCATTATTTTTTGACGGCGACAACGGCGAAGTGGTTCGTGAAGCAGAGATTCCCGCCCAGTATGCCGATGCTGCTGAAGCGCTGCGCGAAGAGCTGCTTGATGCGGCCTCCATGCATGATGATGACTTGATGGAAGCTATTCTTGAAGGCGAGCCCACCACAGAGATGATTGTTCGTGCTGTTCGTCGCGGAACCCTTGACCTTGAATTTGTTCCTGTATTCATGGGAACTGCATATAAAAATAAGGGTGTTCAACCATTGCTTGATGGTATTTTGGACTACATGCCTTCGCCTTTTGATGTTGAAAATAAGGCCCTGGATCTGGAAAATGATGAGGCAGAAGTCGTCGTGACCAATGATGTGAAGGATCCCTTGGTGGCCCTGGCCTTCAAACTTGAAGACGGTCGTTACGGTCAGTTGACCTATATCCGAGTATATCAGGGCACCTTGTATAAGGGTGACTCCATTATCAATACCCGAACCGGCAAGAAGGTAAAGGTTGGCCGTCTGGTGCGCATGCACTCGGCTGAAATGGAAGAAATTGCTTCTTCCGGTGCCGGTGATATTGTTGCGCTGTTCGGTGTTGACTGTGCCTCAGGTGATACCTTCTGTTCCACTGATATTAGCTACTCTATGACCTCCATGCATATTTCCGCCCCTGTTATCTCCCTGTCAATCAAGCCTGTTGATAACAGGGCCCAGCAAAATATGTCCAAGGCGCTGAATCGTTTCACCAAGGAAGATCCGACCTTTAAGACCCATGTTGATGATGAGACCAATGAGACCATTATTCAAGGTATGGGAGAGCTGCATCTGGAGGTGTACATCGAGCGGATGAAGCGGGAGTATGAAGCTGAAGTGACCGTTGGTGCCCCCCGTGTTTCCTACCGCGAGACCATTACCCAGCGGGCTGAATTTGATTACACCCATAAGAAACAGTCTGGTGGTTCCGGTCAGTTTGGCCGTGTTGGCGGTTATATGGAACCAATCGGTGAGGAGTCTGAAGAAGAGTACGAATTTGTCGATAAGATTGTCGGCGGCTCCATTCCCCGTGAGTTCATCAACTCCTGCGATAAGGGTTTTTCGGCGGCCATGACAAAAGGCTCCTTGGCTGAAGCGCCCATTACCGGCGTTCGCTGCGTCATTAATGATGGTAGCTCCCATGCGGTTGACTCCTCTGATGTGGCCTTTACCCTGGCTGCCCGCGGTGCCTTTCGCCAGGGTTATGCCAAGGCAAAGCCTGTGCTTATGGAACCCATTATGAAGGTGCAGATTGAAGGTCCTACAGAATTTCAGGGTGGGATTATGGGTTCCATCAATCAGCGTCGCGGTCTCATTTCCGGAACCTCTGAAGAGGGAATGTACACCGTGGTTGATGCGGAAGTACCCCTTTCTGAAATGTTCGGTTATTCCACGGTGCTCCGTTCCCTGACCCAGGGTAAGGCCGAGTTCACCATGGAATTTTCTGCCTACCGTCATGTGCCCAAGGCGATTACCGAAGAGATTATGGCAGACGTGGCCAAGAAGAAGAAGGAAGGGAAATAGGCTGTACGTCTTTCCCCCAAGTTGTTTATTTGAAGCCTCTTGCTGATTTGCTTAGCAAGAGGCTTTTTTTATGCTAAAATTGAAAGTTCCGTTGTATATATGGTAAGAAGAGTAAGGATCTAAACCTTTAATTTTTAACCTTTACCTTGAACCTTTCATGAAACGCGACGAACTGATACACAATAACCCCCTGCGCTTAGTAGCTCCTGCTGAAGGCGGCCCTGTTGCCGGTCGTCATCTGGGTGTGGTTCTGGCCCCGGTTGGTGCAGGTAAGACGGCGATTCTGGTGCAGATTGGTCTTGATAAGCTGCTGCGTGGCGAACGGGTCTTGCATGTGGGGCTTGGTGAATCCCTTGCCAAGATCCAGTTATGGTATAGTGAGGTGTTTCAGGCCATTTCCCGGCATACCGCATTGGAGAATCCTGCGCGGGTGGAAGATGAAATCATGGGGCATCGCCTCATCATGACCTTTATTGCGGCGTCTTTCTCCATTGAGCAGTTCACCAGGAAGATTGAATTCCTCAAACTGCATGATCTACCCTTGCCTGATTGCATTCTGGTGGATGGCTTTTCATCGTTAAAGGATAAGGCTCGTGTTGCAGGTCAATTGCGTGATTTTGCCAAGGACAGGAACATCACGATCTGGCTTTCCTGCTCTGAAAATCAGGGTGATTATCTTGACCTGTCGGATACTCTTTTGGAGCTTAAGACCAATGAACACGGCATCTCTGAGGTTAAGGTTCTGAAAGATTCTGCTGGCCATGCTCAGCCTGGGGCATCAATTATTTTGAACCCCCGGAGCTTGGTTTTGACTGTATAAGTAGGGCCCGTTAAGAATGTTGACCAGGTAAGCGTAGACTCCGTTGTGTCAATTTCTTTATACCCCCTTATGCAGCTATGGACATCTCGTTGGCTATGTTATCTGTTACAACTGCTTAGGTGTGGGGAGGCAATCTGGATGACGCCTCTTTCCTGTTGTTCAACGCCTGCCCCCTTTCACCTGATGTCTCATTCTTTATAATTCACAGGTTTTAATAAACATGGAATTTCGTCCCTGTATAGATTT
>JAQIBE010000141.1 GCA_027859235.1 Desulfobulbaceae bacterium | reverse complement strand
AGGGCCTCTTTCAGGCGGCGCATGCCTTCCTTGATATCATCCATGGAGGCGGCAAATGAGAACCGGACAAAATCATCGGCGCCAAAGGCCGCACCCGGCACCGTGGCCATGAAGCTTTTTTCCAAAAGATAGGCCGACAGATCCACTGACCCCTCTATCTTCACACCGTCACATGACTTACCGTAATAGGCTGACAGATTCGGAAATGCATAGAAGGCACCCTTCGGCACAACACAGGTAACGCCTGCAATGGCTGTCAGCTCAGCAATAATGTAATCACGTCTGGGCTGGAAAGAAACCTTCATCTCAACGGGAAAGGTTTGCGGCCCGCTCACCGCGGCAAGGGCGGCACGCTGGGCAACAGAGGAGGGATTAGAGGTGCACTGGCTCTGGATCTTGTTCATGGCTCCAATGATATGCTTGGGCCCTATGGAGTAACCAATCCGCCAACCGGTCATGGCAAATGACTTAGACACGCCGTTCGAGATAACAACCTGCTCTTTCAGCCGTGGCTCAACATCAAGGATATGGAGCAGGGGCTCATCACTGTAAACAATGGTATCGTAGATATCATCAACAATGACAACCCACCCTTTTGCCAATGCCATGTCAGCAACGGCACGCAAACATTTCTCAGAGAATACGGCGCCGGTGGGATTTGAAGGGGAGTTCAGAATAATACCCTTGGTCTTATCTGTAGCAAAGGCCGCCAGATTCTCCGCCGTGAGGTCAAAATCATCCTTTTCCTCAAGGGGAACCTCAACAGGGGTGGCACCGGCAAGGGTCACAATGGGTGGATAGGAAACCCAGTACGGGGTCGGAATCAGAACCTCATCCCCGGGACCGAACAGGGCCTGAGCCATATTGTAAAAGCCGTGTTTACCGCCACAGGAGACCTGAACCTGCTCCGGTTCATACTCCCAGCCGTGATCTTCTTTATAACGATCAACAATGGCCTGACGTAATTCAATGATCCCAGGCACGGCCGTATAACGGGTAAACTTCTCTTCAATGGCCTTGATCCCGGCAGCACAGACATGATCCGGGGTGGCGAAATCAGGCTCACCCACACTAAAATTCAGAATATCAGCACCCTCCGCCTTCATTGCCTTGGCCTTGGCATTGACGGCAAGTGTTGGAGAGGGTTTAATTAATGACATCCTTTGCGCCAGTGAAATAATATTTTCGCCCATTGTCTTCTTCCTTATAAACCTTGAAGTTTTTTATGCAGAAATTGGTCTATTTTTTCTTAATTGCGTTTGTTTACCGTATCACTAAACAAGTTGCAAGTATATCTAAAGGCAAGAAAAAGAAACTACTCCAGTCTGTATTCAACATGGTTAAGGAAAAGCCCGCAGGCAGGTGCGGTCGGCCCTGCACCTTGACGATTCCGCGCCTGCATAACCTGGCTGAAATCAGCAATGGTCATACGGCCAAGCCCTACTTCAAACAGGGTTCCGGCAATATTCCGCACCATCTTACGCAGGAAGCCATCGCCATGGAGAACCAGTTTAAATTCATCGGGGAAACGCGGATCACTGGGTTCAATATGTACGTCAGTAAGTGTACGCTCCGCCCCGCGGCCGCTGGTAAGGGCAAGGTCTCTGGAGCCAACCGCTTCAAAGGAGGAAAAATCGTGGGTGCCGAGCAGGAGGGGGAGGCATTGGTGCATGCGGTCAAGGTGGACCAGTTTGGGAAAATGGGCCACAACAGGCACCCGCGTGGCAACAAGCACATCAGCCCTGGAGAAAAAATACCAGTACTGTTTGCCCATGGCACTCTTTCTGGCATGAAATGATTCTGGCACATCATCCACCGCAAGGATACGAATAGTTGTGTGCAGGAGGGAATTTAAACCACTCAGCAGGTTATAGCAGGAGACACGGCTCCCGGTATGAAAATGGGCCACCATACCGTAGGCATGGACACCGGCATCCGTCCGGCCAGCACCGTGGAGGACAACCGGCTCATTACAGATCCTTGCCAGTTGCTCTTCAATCGCACCCTGAATCGTGATCTGATTATTTTGCCGTTGCCAGCCGCAATAATTGCAGCCATCAAAACTTATGAGCAGTTTGACTGTGCGCATGTTGGTCCAATCAGGGGAACAGGGGAACTACGTGTAACCCCATGGATTCTTCAAACCCGAGGACAAGGTTCATATTCTGTACGGCCTGACCGGCAGCCCCCTTCACGAGATTATCAATGGCAGACACCACAACAATTCTCTTGGTCCGGGTATCAACATGGAGGCCGATATCGCAGTAATTACTACCCCGGACAAACTGGGTGGCCGGAAAGGTGCCTGGACTACAGGGGCGGACAAATTTCTCGTCCCTATAAAAATCCTGATACATTTCATCCACTTCCTGCTGGCTTACATCTTTTAAGAGTGTTCCATATACCGTACTTAAAATGCCGCGGACCATGGGCACGAGATGGGGGGTAAAGGACATCTTTACCGGGTTGCCGGCAAGCTTGGCAATCTCCTGCTCAATCTCAGGGGTATGCCGGTGGCTGCCAACGCTGTAAGCCTTAAAACCCTCCGTGACTTCACAGTACAAGGTCGCCTGTTTTGCACCGCGCCCAGCCCCGGAAGTCCCGGATTTGCAATCAGCGATGATCGTTCCCGCATCAATGATCCTGTGTTTCAAAAGCGGCGCAAGCCCGAGAATAATAGACGTTGGATAGCAGCCGGGATTCGCAACCAAACGCGCCTTGGCAATGGCAACACGATTTAACTCCGGCAAACCGTAGACCGCTTCCGCAAGATATTCCTGGGCAATATGGGTTTGATACCAGGCTTCATACACCGATGCATCGTCAATACGAAAATCAGCACTGAGATCAACAACCTTTTTCCCAGCCTCAAGAAAGGCCGGGACAATGTTCATCGCCGTCTGATGGGGAACCGCAGTGAAGAAGAGATCAGCGCGGTCGACCAGCTGCTCCAGCACCACATCTTCACAGACAAGATCGGTGAGTCCGCGTAAATTGGGATAGACATCAGACAATTTCCGGCCCGCATGCTGACGGGATGTAGCAACAACCAGCTCAACTCCGGGATGATTGACGAGTAACCGTGTAAGTTCAACGCCTGTATAACCAGAAGCACCAACAATACCTACTTTAAGCATAAGAGTATCCTCAACTTTGGATGACGACTACCACTGTAGAAAAAAAATAAAAAAAGGGGAAGGTGAACATGTCACCTTCCCCTTCCAATCTTGCACACCAGCATTGAAGCTGGACCCTCTTAACGTTTCGAGAATTGGAAACGTGCACGGGCACCTTTTTGACCGTATTTCTTACGCTCTTTGACTCGAGAGTCACGGGTAAGCAGGCCGGCTTTCTTCAAAGTACCGCGCAATTCACTGTCAACTTCAAGGAGCGCCTTGGAAATACCATGGCGAAGGGCATCAGCCTGGGCTGACTTACCACCACCCTTGAGGGTTACCATGACATTATACTTTGCAGATGTATCGGTAAGGATAAAAGGCTTCAGAATCAGACTCAAATCCTGAGCACCGCCGAAATATTCAGTCATGGTGTCTTTCTTATTCACCACAACTGTACCATCACCTGCGGTGAGCCATACCCGAGCAACGGCACATTTACGTTTTCCAGTTGCGTAATATCTTTGTTCAGCCATTTATTTTCTCCGAATCTATAACTTTAATTCTATAGGTTCTTGCGCTACATGGGGATGATTCCCACCGGCATATACCTTTAATTTTTTCAACTGGGCACGACCGAGACTATTCTTAGGCAACATACCCTGAACGGCCTTGAACAATACATCAGTGGGATGTTTTTCAAGCAACTCTTCAGCTGTACATTCTTTTAAGCCGCCAATATAACCCGTATGATGGTAATATATCTTGCCGGAGAGCTTCTTACCTGTCAAACGCACCTTCTCAGCATTTAAAACAATAACGAAATCACCGACATCCTGAAATGTAGAGTAATTCGGTTTATGCTTACCGCGCAAACGAGTAGCAATTTCTGAAGCAAGACGCCCGAGTACTTTACTCTCAGCATCTACAACAAACCAATTGCGCTCTATGTCTTTGACCGGCGTCAGGACTGTGGTCATAATATTTTCCTCAAAATAAAATAAGATTGACGACCTTACCCGTGGATAAGTCAGCCAACCTGATATGACAAAAAAAGGTTCGAAGACTCTTCGAACCTTGTTATTACTGGAGCGGGAAACGAGACTTGAACTCGCGACCCCAACCTTGGCAAGGTTGTGCTCTACCAACTGAGCTATTCCCGCATTATCCGCTAAAATTGAATGTTTGTTGCGAAATCAGGGGCTATTATATCGGAGATGGAATTTGTTGTCAATAAAAAGTTTTCCTTCAACCACGCTTAAATCTACCACACCATCCTCTGTAAAACATCTCATTTTCACAGTGAATATACCACCTTCCTTATCATTATCATAGGAAGATGTTTTTCTTATCCACCACCCCATCTTCTTATTGCAGGACTTCTTGTTAGGCTGGTATAAGAAAGGTCTGCAAAAACAAAAACTTACCATGAGGAGTCAGCAATGAGCCAACCAGCACCACGGGTCAGCAAAATAGAACGCACCACAGGAGAAACAGCTATCACACTCAACCTTGTCCTTGATGGACAGGGAAAACATGCGATTTCCACGGGTGTCCCTTTCCTCGACCACATGCTTACCCTCCTCACCGTACATGGTTTTTTTGACCTGGAACTCTCCTGCAACGGCGACACTCATATAGACGACCACCATTCGGTGGAGGACATTGGCATCTGTTTGGGCCAGGGATTCAAAGAGGCCCTGGGCAATTTTTCAGCCATAACCCGCTACGGAAACTTTGCCATTCCCATGGATGAAACCCTGGCACGGGTATCACTCGATTTCTCAAACCGACCCTTCCTCCATTACGATGTCGTGCCACTGGATCAAAAGACAGGTACCTTTGACACCACGCTCACTGAAGAGTTTTTACGGGCCTTTGCCTTTAATGCTGGTATTACCCTGCATGTGGACGTAAAATATGGCAAGAATACGCATCACATCATAGAAGCCATCTTTAAAGCCTTGGGACGCACCTTAGATCAGGCCACATCCCTTGATCCCCGGGTGAAAGGCACACTGTCCTCCAAGGGGACCCTTTAAACCTTTGCATTTATGCGAGACCACTATGAAACAAATTAATGTCCATATCCTTATTTTGTTCGCCGCTTTTCTGCTCTCTTCCTGTTCCCCAAAGACGGCTGAAGTCACGCAGTCATCCCCTACCCTTGGCAACAATTTTGATGCCGCCACGCTGCAGCTTGACAGTATCATTGTTCTTCCCGCAGCTCATGATCTTATCCCCACCCCCTTGAATAGTGCTGAAGTTGCAGCGCTGAACAATGGCACACAGACCCTATCGACCCTTCTCGGGGAATATTTCAGAGGAGACCCGCGAGTCACCGTCCTCAATACAACTCAAACGGAGAACTACCGGGATGGATACATCAACACTCCCCTTAAGGAAGCACGCTACATAGGCAGCAAAGCCAATGCTGACGCCGTACTCATGACAACAGTCTATCGCTTTCAAGAACT
>JAQIBE010000063.1 GCA_027859235.1 Desulfobulbaceae bacterium | reverse complement strand
TTGGCAGTGACGAGGCTGATGTCAAGACAGGGTCTATCTCTGTGATGTCTCCATGGGGCAAGGCGATGATCGGTAAAGAGGTCGGTGATGAAATTGAAGTTAAAACTCCAAAAGGACTTCGGCAGTTAGAAATTGTCAAGATCTCCCCGGGTAAGACCCCGTGATGATTTAGGGGCTGTTAAGGGTGTTTGACCAGGTAAGCGTAGACTCCGGGTAAGCGCAGACTTCGTCGGGTCAATTTCTTTATAACCCCTGATGCAGCTTGGACATCTGGCTGGTCATGTTTTTTTACAACTGCTTAACATGGCACACAGGTAAATACAAAAAAGGGGTCATGGTGTTTTCCATGGCCCCTTTTTTTGGATTAAAATGCAGAATCTTGTTTAATGCGTCTGCGTCACCAGCATTCCATTAAGGAATAGGTTGCAGACCTGGGATGCGGTTTCTTCGATGGTGTATTGGTGGTTCTTGTCGAGTATCCATAAGCGGGCCATTTCGTCTAGCGCGCCAAAAATGGCGCGTTTGGCAATCCCAGGGGCAATATCTTTATGAAAAATCCCCTGCTCCTGGCCTTCATGGATGATGGTTGAGATAATATTAATATATTCGATGAACCTGGTGTTGCGATACTCCTTCATAAATTCGTTAGATTGTCTGAGCTCCATTTGCAGTACTTCCGCCAGATCCTTCTTGTTATCAAGAAGGTGAAGGTGGTTTTGGACGAAGAACAGGAGCTTCTCCTGGGGATCAGACATCGTTTCAATCTGATTCTTAACCTGCAGGATTATTTTACCCATTTCATCTTCAAAAAGGGATATGAGAATGTCATATTTATTGTTGAAGTAGAGGTAGATCGTCCCGTCGGCAACTTTGGCCTCTTTGGCAATGTCGGAGATGCGGGCATTAAAAAAGCCTTTGCGGGCAAATACCTTAACAGCGGCTTGGGTTATCTTATTATGTTTGTCTGAAACGCGCATGGTGGATTGTCGGGTTCGTATAATGTTAAGGAGCTGTAAAATTTGCCCGACATGTGTCAGGGGAAATACCCCTTTTGAAGACGAAATGTGCGGGTTAAATTTTTTGAAAACTAAGCTGAATAATTATGAATAGGTATTCATTAATAGGCACAATAATAGATACGGTGATGCTATGTGTCAAGGGTAAATCCTCAATTTACAACTTTGGCGGCGGTGTTAAATATGTTAGGTCTTTTTACGTGCGAACGATTCTTGACAGGGCAAGGTGCGGTTGAGTAAGGTGTTTTGCCTTTGTAATGTTCTTGGGATGGCTGATTAATGGGTTTTGTTAACTATGAGTGATAGCAACGGATAGTCACTTTAGGAGAATAGCATGAATGTACTGGTTATAGGTTCTGGTGGTCGTGAGCACGCTTTGGTCTGGAAGCTTGCGCAAAGTAGTCAGGTTGAGAAAATTTATTGCGCACCCGGCAACGGTGGTATTGCGCAAATCGCAGAATGCGTTGCTATTAATGCCGATGATTGTGAGGGGCTGGTGGCCTTTGCCAGTGAAAATAATATCGGCTTAACCCTGGTTGGGCCTGAAGTTTCTTTGACCCTCGGTGTTGTTGATATCTTTGAGGAGAAGGGCTTACGTATTTTTGGGCCGAGAAAGGGTGCGGCTGCCCTTGAAGGCAGTAAGGTCTTTATGAAGCATATCCTCGAGAAATACGAGATTCCTTCGGCAAACTATGCAACCTTTACTGATCGCAACGAGGCCTTAGCTTATTTAGATGAAATCGGGGCGCCGGTTGTGGTGAAGGCGGATGGGCTTGCCGCAGGAAAAGGCGTTATTGTTTGCCATGAGCTTGCAGAGGCCAAGACCGCTATCGAGCTCATCATGACGGAAAAGGCCTTTGGTGATGCTGGCAATGAGGTGATTGTCGAAGAGTTTCTGCCCGGAGAAGAGGCCTCTTTTATTGCCTTCACAGACGGTAAAACTATTCTGCCCCTCCCAACCTCACAGGATCATAAGGCCGCCTATGAAGGCGATACCGGGCCTAATACCGGCGGCATGGGGGCCTATTCCCCGGCACCAGTGGTTACGGATGAGCTGCATCAGCAGGTCATGGAACAGGTCATGCTGCCAACGGTTAAGGCGCTGGCTGCTGAAGGGCGTCCCTATAAAGGTATGCTGTATGCCGGTCTCATGATTAAGGATGGCAAGGCCAAGGTGCTTGAGTTTAACTGCCGATTTGGCGACCCTGAAGCGCAGCCGCTCCTCATGCGCCTCAAGACGGATCTGGTTGATATTGTTAATGCGGTCATCGACTCAAAGCTTGATACCATAGTCTTGGATATTGATCCTCGTCCCACCGTCTGTGTGGTTATGGCGGCCGGCGGTTATCCCGGTCCCTATGAGAAGGGGCAGGTTATCAGCGGACTTGATGTGGTTGCTGACGATGTCTTTGTGTTTCATGCCGGTACCGCAAAAAAGGGCGCTGATATTACCAGTGTCGGTGGCCGAGTCCTTGGTGTAACGGCCATTGGTGATGACTTGCAGTCAGCCATTGCTAAGGCGTATAAGGTTGTTGATCGCATTTCATGGAAAGATTGTTATTTCCGCCGTGATATCGGCCAAAAGGCGCTTCTGAGAAATCAGAGTAAGGTCGGTATTATTATGGGCAGTGATTCTGATTTGCCCATTATGATGGCAGCGGTTGATTTTTTGAAAAAGATGGGGGTTGCGTATGAGGTGACTGTTGCTTCGGCCCACCGCACCCCTGCCCGGGCAGCAGCCTTTGCCGAAACAGCACGAGACCGCGGGGTGAAGGTTATTATCGCCGGGGCGGGAATGGCCGCACATCTTGCCGGAGTTCTTGCCGCCCATACAACGGTTCCTGTCATTGGTGTTCCCATTGACTCTTCCTCCTTGAAGGGGATGGATGCCCTCCTCGCCACGGTGATGATGCCTCCTGGTATTCCTGTGGCCACCATGGCGATCGGTAAGGCTGGGGCAAAAAATGGTGCAATTCTTGCCTGTCAGATTCTGGCAACCAGCGATGAGTCCATGCAGGTAAAACTTGCTGATTATAAGAAGGAGATGGCAGCAGAGGTTGATGCAAAGGCTCGCAATCTCTCTGTGTAGCTCTATGGATAATGATTTGTTAAAAGATGTGGAAAAGGCGGCAGAAATTATCGCGGCTGGCGGTGTTGTCGCCTTTCCCACAGAGACCTATTATGGCCTTGCTGTGGATCCATTTAATGAAACAGCCCTTGCCAAGCTGTGCCGTCTGAAGAAACGTCAGCAGTCCAAACCTATTTTGACCCTTATTGCCGACCAGCACGATCTGCAGCTGCTGGTGGCTCATGTACCTGATACCCTGCGGCCTTTTATGGCCCTATGGCCAGCGCCGCTTACCTTGGTCTTCCCCGGGCACCATACGCTGCCACTGCAACTCACTGGCGGTTCTGCTACCATCGGGGTTCGTATCTCTTCTCACCCTGTTGCCATGGCCCTTATCCGTGCCTGCGGGTTCCCTGTAACGGCAACCAGTGCCAATATCAGCGGGGCAACGCCTTGCCGCACTGCCGCCTTGGTCAAGGAACAATTCGGAGATGCACTTGATTTTATTCTTGATGGTGGTGCAACACCCGGCGGCTCCGCTTCAACTGTAATAGGTCTGAGGGGGGATAAGCCTTTTATCATCAGAGAAGGTGCTGTGCCTCCTGATGTTTTACAAGACCTCCTGTAGTTTTCTGCTTTCCCCTGAGATTTATGGCAACTATTCCTGCCTTTTTCTGTTTCACCGTTACACTGCTGGCCTTCCTCTGGTTATTCTGGTAATAAAACTCTTTTAGGCTGAGATTAGAAGAGGGGTGTTGCGGGTTCTGCCCTTATCTCCGCAGCTTTTATATTGAGTTAACAATAAGAACAAGGAGCTGGACAACTAATGATTGGTGTTTTTGATTCTGGTGTTGGTGGTCTTACAGTTGTACGTGCACTTGAGCAACTCATGCCCTCCTTATCCCTTGTTTATTTTGGCGATGTTGCCCGAACTCCGTATGGTTCTAAGAGTAGTGAGACGATCCTGCGTTATTCCCGGCAAAATACGGAGTTTCTGCTTGAGCAAGGTGCAAAACTCATCATTGTGGGGTGTAATTCTGCAGCCAGCGTGGCAGGGCATCTTTTACAGGAGGAGTATAATGTTCCTGTGCTTGAGGTCATTACCCCTGCGGTTGATCTTGCGGTTGAGTCATCAAAGACAGGGCGCATCGGTGTGATTGGCACACGGGCCACCATTAGTTCCCATATCTATGATGAGAAGATTCACCATAGACGGTCTGGCTGCAAGGTCATTTCAGAACCCTGCCCATTGCTGGTTCCCCTTGTTGAAGAGGGCTGGATGGCAAAGAAGGAAACAAAGACCATACTCAAGAAATATCTGCATCCCATTAAGATGCAGTCTGTTGACACCTTGGTTTTAGGCTGTACCCATTATCCCCTGCTTAAACCTTTGATTGCATCACGCATAGGCAAAGGAGTACGTATCATAGATTCGTCCATTGCGGTTGCTAATGTGCTGGCGGAGTATCTTGCCGCGCATCCTGATTTCGCAGCAACCCTCAGGCCGGATGGTGAAAAACAGTATTTTGTTTCCGATACAACGGATGCGGTGCAGAGTGTTGCCCGCGATATCTTTAATAGAGACATTGATTTCAAATTGGCGAAGGTTACTGGAGCGTGAAGGGTATGATTAGGCGATTAATTCTTATACTTTTGCTGACCACCTGCCCGGTGACCATGGCCTATGGGTTTGATGTGGTCCAGGTGAGTCGGGCTGTGCAGCAAACGTATGATTCGATGCAATCCATGCAGGCTCAGTTTGAACAGACATCAGCTGTGCAGGGCATGGAGCATCGCGGGGAGTATGCCAAGGGCACTGTTATTATTCAGAAACCAGCCCAACTACGCTGGGATTATGTGCAGCCCCAATATAAAGTGCTTGTCAGTGATGGTGTAGATATTTCTTTTTATGTTCGCGCTGATAATCAGATGTTTATTTCCCCTGCGGGTGATTATTTGCAAGAAGATATCACCTATCGTTTCTTTACCGGTGGGGCCAATATTCTCATTGATTTTAAGGTTGAAGAGGCTGAACCCTCACTGCAGCAGGAACGTCAATATTGTTTAAAACTGACACCGAAAGTCGAGAGTGGTCAGGTCAACCATTTATATCTCTGGGTTGATCAGGAGAGCTACCAGTTGCAGCATATTCAATTGGTGGATCAGCTCAATACCATTATTGATTTTCGTTTTTCTGATATTGTCATGAATAAGGTCTATCCAGATTCCATATTTGTATTTTCTCCCCCCAAAGGAACTGAACTCATCCTGCCTGAAGGCGTAACGATAATACAGTAAGCCGTTGTGAAAAAATAACATACCCAACGGGATGTCCATAGCTGCCTGCGGGGGTATAAAGAAATGGCTGCAGCGGAGTCTGCGCTTACCCGGAGTCTACGCTTACCTGGTCAACATTCTTAACAGTCCCTGAGTTCATGTCTGGTTCGGTGGAATCTGTGACTTCAGTCCTGCTGCTGGTCCACCGAAATTACAGATGGTTGTGAATTATTTGCTAATGAAGAAAATTATGGGCAAGGAAGATAAGCCAACCCTTGCTCTTGCTGTGAGTATTCGCTAATGAAGACGCAAAATAAGCCCCAAACCGTTTTATATCTGGGAGGGTGCCGTTCCGGTAAGAGCCGACTTGCCGAGGAGTA
This sequence comes from Desulfobulbaceae bacterium, assembly GCA_027859235.1. Lineage (GTDB taxonomy): Bacteria > Desulfobacterota > Desulfobulbia > Desulfobulbales > SURF-16 > JAJRUT01. The sequence continues at coordinate 6,650 of JAQIBE010000063.1, read as the reverse complement.
TTGCCGGGGACATTGCAAATCCCGGACCTATGTTGCCACCCTGACGGTCTCTGGTGATGAGGAAATGAAGCAGCGCATTGAGCTCCACACCAGGCAACGGGGTAGAAATTGGCATCTTGTTGAGGAGCCCTTTGATCTCTGCGGGCTGCTCAGGTCTACAGGTGAAGATGGTGTGATGCTTATTGACTGTCTGACCATGTGGCTGACGAACATGTTGCTGGCGGATAAAACGGATGCAGAGGTGGAAGGTGAGGTGCGGGAGTTATGCGTTCTGCTCGGTAACCCGCCCTGTACTGTTGTTCTCGTGGCCAATGAGGTTGGGTTAGGTGTTGTGCCGGAGTCATCCCTTGGCCGGCGGTTTCGTGACCTTGCTGGTTGGGCGAATCAGCAGGTTGCAGCCAGTTGTCAACGGGTTCTTTTTATTGCTGGTGGTTTACCCCTGGTTTTAAAGGATGAAGAGGTCCAGGGATGAGTTTTACCCATGGCGGAAATATCATCAGTCAGGCGCGGGAACTCGGGCTTGATGTGCATGACCTTATTGATATGTCATCGAACCTCACACCCCTTGGTCCAGTTCCCGGACTTGCAGAGGTGTACATGGCTGGTTTCAGGGAAATAGGCTGCCTGCCGGATGCCACCAGTGAATCATTGCGGCAAGCTTTTTGTCAGAAATTTAAATGCGGTATGGATGAGGTGATTGCCGGTAATGGCACCACTGAATTTATCTATGATCTTGCAGCGAAGGTTGCATGTGCGCGGGTGGTTATTGTTAACCCGACCTATTCTGATTATAGACTTGGTTGTGAGTATAATGGCAAAACATACCATGGTTTTTCACTGACACCGCCCGATTTTAAGTTGTCGCTGGCGGCTTTAACTGAAACGCTGCAGGGTGGGGATCTCGTCTTTATTTGTAATCCCAATAACCCCACAGGTACCATGACTCCTGTGCAGGAGTTATATGAATTTGTCACCAGCAGGCCAGATGTTCATTTTGTAATTGATGAGTCCTATCTGCCGTTTACCCGTGAGTCATCTCTGGTGGGTCTGCCGCGCCGGGACAACCTGTTTATTCTCTGTTCTTCATCAAAGATTTATGGTATTCCAGGGCTCAGGTTAGGGTTCATGGTGTCCAGTGCGGAAACTTTGCAGCCGTTCCTGGCGAAACAAAAGCCCTGGGTTGTGAATCGCCCGGCTCAGCTCTGTGGTGAGTTTCTGCTTCAGCACGGTGATGAGTATGTCCGAGAGGTTGTTGCCTTTATTGATCGTATAAAGGACGGCTTTGTTCAGGAACTAAGTGAGATTGACGGAATTGAGCCTGTGGCCGGTGTAACGAATTTCATCCTGTGTCGTCTCCAGTTGCCGCATAAAGTGGCAGATCTGCAGGCTGAAATGCTTAAACAGCGAATTATGATTCGTGACTGTTGTAGTTTTGATTCCCTCGGGGATAACTATTTCCGCATTTCTTTGCAGAATGAGCAGCAAAATAAGACGTTTCTGCAGGCATTAACCCAATGTTTAGCCTGATGACTTTGACTTGTCCTTCCACTGTAAACTGCCTTGAAAAACTATGCGTATTGCAATAATTTCAGATACCCACGATCACATGGCAAATTGCCGGGCTGCAGTGACCTATTGTAACGCCTTTGGAGTGCAGCTTCTTATTCATTGTGGCGACCTTATTTCGCCCTTTATGCTCAAGGAGCTTGAACAGTTTAACGGGCCAGTGCATCTGGTTTACGGCAATAATGTTGGTGATCAACACCTTATATCTCAATCCTGTGGCGTTAAATACACAACCATTACCCATCATGGTTTACTTGGTGCGGTTGAGGCGGGTGGTGTCCGTTTTGCTTTTCATCATTTGCCCCAGATAGCACGAATGATTGCCAAACAGGGCGGCTTTGATGTGGTCTGTTGTGGTCATACCCACCGTTACCAGATTGAAGAGTTCGGTGATGTCCTTTTGGTGAACCCGGGGGATCTCCATGGTGGCAAGGAGCAGCCCGGTTTCGTTATTTATGAAACCGAATCCCGCACAACGGAACGGGTTGATATTGGCACCCCTTTTTTCCCTGAAGAATTATAATTCTCACCTTAGAAATTTATTTATACAACGAGGTCCTTTTATGTCCGCATCGCAAATGGATAGCATGGAAAATGGCGGCAGTTTTGCTGAAATGTTTGAGTCTTCTTTCTCTGAGCCTGAAAAACTTGAACCAGGCCAACAGGTTGCTGCTGAGGTTGTCCGTGTCAGTAAGGAGTGGATTTTCCTGGATCTGGGTGGAAAGAGTGAAGGGGCGTTAGCCACATCTGAGCTTATAGGTGATGATGGTGAGATTACCGTCAAGGAGGGCGACATTGTTTCTGCCTATTATTTGGCCGATGAGCATGGACAAAAACTTTTTACCCTGAAAATTGGCGGTGCAGCGGCCCGGGCCCATATGGAAAATGCCTTTAATAACGGTATTCCTGTTGAAGGCGTGGTCGAAAAGGAAATCAAGGGTGGTTTTGAGATTCGCATTGGCGAGAATGTGCGTGGGTTCTGCCCATTCTCCCAGGTTGCCCTGCGGAGGGTAAGTGATCCGGAGTCCTTGATAGGTCAAACCTTCAGTTTCCGGGTCATCGAATTCAAGGAGGCAGGGCGGAATATTATTCTTTCAAGGCGATCCATTCTTGAAGAGGAGCAGCAGGTACTCAAGGAGAAACTGCGGGGTGAACTTGAGGTTGGTCAGGTGGTGGAAGGAGAGATTACATCCATTCGTGAGTTTGGTGCCTTCGTTGATATTGGCGGTATTGAAGGACTTATTCCTATCTCTGAAATTAGTTATACACGTATTGCTGATATTCGCACGGCCCTTGCAGAGGGGCAGCGGGTGGAGGTTGCGATTCTTAAACTTGACTGGGAGAACGACCGTTTTTCCTTTAGTCTGAAGGATACCCTGCCTGACCCGTGGGATACGGTTGAGTCTAAATTTACTGAAGGCGAATGTGTAACGGGTACGGTTGCGCGGATTACAGATTTCGGTGCCTTTGTGACCTTAGCATCGGGAATAGATGGGTTGCTGCATATCTCAAATCTTGGTGCCGGTCGTCGGATTAATCATCCCCGTGAGGTGGTTGCCGATGGTGAAACCCTTGAGGTCCGCATTGATGGTATTGATGTTGACAATAAGAGAATTTCTCTGTCCATGCCAAATGTGGAAAAGCAGAAGCAGGAGACCCTTGCCAATAAAGGGGCTGGAAAGCAACAAGAGCCTGATCTGCGCAAGGAATTTCAGCAGTACGCAAAGGATAAGACCGGGAAATCAAAACCCTCCATGGGGACCTTTGCTGATTTGCTCAAGGATGCCGGAGAGAAGTAATGTAAGTAATGTATCGGTTCGGTAGATAAAAAAAAGGCTGATTCCAATATATTGGAATCAGCCTTTTTTTATTACGCTATCTGCTTTGTGCAGACTTAACCCGACAAGTGTTTCGTAAGCTTGACTTCTTTACAGATGAAGTACGTGCTTAAAAGTAAAGAGGTCTCATCGGATGTTTATTGCTTACAGCTTTTGAACGTTGTCAGCTGCCAGTCCTTTAGGGCCGTCAACAACATCGAAAGACACGCGTTGTCCCTCTTCAAGAGATTTGAAACCCTCTGCTTGAATTGCTGTGTGGTGAACAAAAACATCACTACCGTCTTCTTGCTCGATGAAACCAAAACCTTTTGCGTCGTTAAACCACTTCACTGTTCCTTCTGCCATCTTACTGCTCCTGTATACGGGGTTCAAAATCGTGAACCACTTTGTTAAATAACCGGCATGAGCCGGCTGACCACCTTTGTTGATGGTCGTGATGTCAACAGCATTTGCTTAAGACATCAAAATAAAAATTGCGCTAAGAACGCCATTAAATAAATTATTAAAAGGATTATTTCTCTTGGATTAAACCCTGAAAATCACTCTGTGAAAACTTCATTTGAAGATAGTATCTGTTATAGTGCCACTTTTGTTTACTTTTGCAAATGTTTTTTTGGTTTTTTTAAAAAAAAATGAGGGATCAGGATTTTTTACGGATCAATCCGGGTTTCTGCAGTTTTCTTATCCTTGTGCCAGCGATACCAGCCGTAGAGCGATAAGATAAAATAAACAGAAAAAAGAATGGCCTCAGCCATCATCTTTTTTGAGCCGAAGGAATAGATCCACCCCACATTCGCTATGGTCCATAAGGGCCAGCAGTAGATGTTCTTCCTGATATTAAACCACGTTCCCATCAGGCTGAAGAGGGTGAGTGTCCATTCAAACATTACTTGTTCTCTTTCCTGCGGAATTTCTTGCCAATGTCAAAGGCCCGGCCAATGGTTTCACCAAGGGAATGATATTTACGCACAACGGGTGAAAAAACCACGGGGTGAAGCAGGTCAACATCCGGGACATCCTGTTCGCCAAGGATTGATTCAAGGGCCTTAACGTCAATAATTTCACCGATGAACTGGGTGTGCAGGCCGACTTCAACCACGTCTTTCAGTCTACATTCAAGGTTCAGCGGAAACTCTTTGATCATCGGGGCATCAACCACCGTACTTCTTTCACTGGTCAGACCCGTGTCAGCAAATTTGTCGGTATTTCTTCCCGTTGATATGCCGCAATAATCCGCCTCCTCAAGGAATTGTTCGGTGACAATATTGACCGTAAAGGCCTTGGTGCGGAGAATATTGGTATGGGTCTGGGTGGCTTCCCGTAACGAGACAGCAAGGCATGGCGGTTTAGAACAGCAAATTCCGCCCCAGGCTGCGGTCATGATATTTGCGCTTCCATCTTCGTTATAGGTGCCGATAACCCAGACAGGTGCCGGGTAAACAAGGGGATTTGGACCGAGTGATTTTTTCATTTTTTTTGATTCTGGGTATGAGGTTATGTTGGGTGTGTCCTTGTCTCATAACTCTTTTGACAAGACAGGCTCAGATCTTTTTGAAACTAGACGCTTGTTCTCTGGCGCACGACCTCAAAAAGGGTAATTCCTGCAGCAACGGAGGCATTGAGTGAATCCAGTTTACCCTGCATGGGGATCGATATCTTAAAGTCACATTGTTTAGCCACAAGGGGCCGGATACCCTTTTCTTCATTGCCGATAACAATGCATACAGGGCCGGTTAGATCGACGGAGTAAATAGACTGCCCCCCGTCCTTGACCGTTCCATAATTCCAGATGTTATAATGCTGTAACATCTGCAGAAAGTTGGAAAGGTTGGTCACCAGGGTAATCTGTAAATGAGCAAGGGCTCCAGCGGCTATCTTTTGTACCGTGCCGCCAAGTGGGGCGGCCCTGTCCTTGGGGATGATGACTCCCGTGACCCCGGCAGCTGCGGCTGATCTTAAAATGGCACCGAGGTTGTGGGGGTCCTGGATGGAATCCAGGGCCAGGAGCAGCGGTGGAGTTGCTGATGCTTCCAGTGAAGCCAGAAAGGTCTGTTCATCAACAGTGGCAACAGCCATGGTTTTGGCGATCACACCCTGATGGTTGCATTTACTGCCGCTTTCACTGGCTATGTAGAAGTCGTCCTCAAATTTGACCCGGACGCCTTTCTCCTTGGCCAGATCAATAATGTCTTGAATCTTGAGCTGCTTTTTCCCTTTTAGAATATATATCTCAGCAATGGTCTTCGGCGATTGCTGGAGAAGTTCCATGACGGGATGAATACCCCAGGTGATAAATTCTGAATCATTGAACCGTTTGCCTTTGGCAGCATTTTTATCTTTGATCATGGCGGTTATAAAAGTGTGATTGGGTTGCCGTTGGCAAGCCGGCGTTGTTTCGCCCGTAAGGTAAGGATAATTGCTTTAAACATCATTGCGGCGTCGTCAAGGGTGTCGTTCACCACAACAAAGTCAAACAGGTCAATGTCACAGAGCTCTTTCTGGGCATTGGCAAGACGGAGATGAATGGTTTCCTCATCATCCGTGCCGCGCCCGCGTAACCTCTTTTCCTGTTCTTCCCAGGAGGGTGGAATGATGAAGATTGACGAGGACTCAGGCAGTTTTTCTCTGACCTGTCTTGCCCCCTGGGTATCAATATCAAGGACAACATCCTGTCCCTGTTCCTGCAGTTGCAGAACCGCTTGTACAGACGTGCCGTAATAATTTCCATGCACCTTTGCCCATTCGATAAAATCACCCTGATCTTTGCGCTGGAGGAATTCTTCTTCAGAAACAAAATGGTAATCAACATTGTTTTGCTCGCCGACTCTCGGGTCACGGGTGGTATGGGAGATGGAAAAACTAATGGGACCCAGTTCTGGCATAACCCTCTTTAAGATGGTGGTTTTACCTGTGCCGGAGGGGGCCGAGAGAATAATGATATTTCCTTTCACTTAGGACTCCTCAGCGTCAAGGGGAGAGGCGGTGAAACGCAGGTTGACGGTCTCCGGCTGGACAGAGGAGAGGATCACATGGTTGGTGTCAAGGATGATGATGGATCTGGTTTTTCGACCCTCAGTAACATCAATGAGCTTTTTCTGCGCCTTGGCTTCGTCTTTGAGTTTTTTAATGGGGGATGATTTCGGATTGACAACCAGGAGTACGCGACCGGCCACCACCGAGTTGCCAAATCCCACATTGATCATGCGTTGGTTCATGCTTGTGCCTATTCTAGGTTTTGGACCTGTT
>JAQIBE010000021.1 GCA_027859235.1 Desulfobulbaceae bacterium | reverse complement strand
GTGATTCGCACCCCGGAAATGTTCAATTAATAATCAAGGAGCAGCCTATGTTTTTTCTCAGCCTGGCCATTGCCATTTCAATCCGTATTCTGCCTCACGGCTATCTCAAACGATAACCGGGCTCAACACTCCCTACCAAAACCGGTTATCGCCCTTCTCTTGTCAATAAAGCGCCAACGACACATTATGCTGCCTTAACAACTGCCCCCCCCTCCTTCCACTTGGAGCATGGCGAGATCCCCTTTTTCCACGCCATTATAAAAAAAGGGGGATTAAGCAGTATATGCAGAATCCCCCTCTATAAAACCCGAGCCTAGGCCCAACTCACATCATTACAAATCAATTTGATCTTTGATCTTCTCCAATATCTTCGGCCCGATGCCTTTTACATTCATCAGATCATCCTTTGACTGGAAAGCACCATTTTCAGCTCGATACTGCACGATGGCCTCAGCCTTTGCTGAACCAATATGGGGCAAACTTTCCAAATCCTGCACCGATGCCGTATTAATACTAACACCGGCAAAGGCGACAGCAGACCACAGTAACATGGACAGACATAAGACCAGAATCTTTTTCATTTGTTTTCTCCTAAATCATTGTTGAAGTGAATTTCACAATCCCACTATGTGTGAGGACTGCACACATAGTGCACAGGTTCATCACAATTAATCAAGAAAAAAAAGGCTCTAGGTAGTTGATTTAGATATATTTAAACAAACGCTTAGGTCATTCTAAACAGTATGCCTAAGAAAACCTCATAAAATGACCCCTCGATCTTTTAACTCAGCCACAATGATTTTTACACATTCATTGAGCGATTGCTCCCCGGTGTTCAGATCAAGATCAGGCTGCTTGGGTGGCTCATAGGGGGAGGAAATCCCTGTATAGTTCTTAATCTTTCCCTCCCGTGCCTTTTTATACAACCCCTTCACATCCCGGGACTCACAGATTTCGAGAGAGCAATTGCAGTAAATCTCCAGGATATTCTCAGCGCCGATCAGCTCCTTAACCCGCCTGCGATCCGCCTCTAAAGGTGAGATAAAGGCCGTCAGCGAGATGACCCCGGCATCAATAAAGAGCCCTATCATCTCAGCAACCCGCCGCATATTCTCAGAACGATCTTCCAGGGAAAAACCAAGATCACTGCACAGGCCATGGCGAACATTATCACCATCAAAGACATAGGTGCGACACCCCATCAGATGCAGCCGTTCCTCAACCGCATGGGCCAGAGTTGACTTGCCGGAACCGGAAAGCCCGGTAAACCATAAATTAACACTGCGATGACCATTCAAGGTTTCACGCCGAGGCCGGGTAACCGCGGCCTTCTCTCTTACAACGTTTGGAGACTTACCCATATTTTCTAATACCTGAAATTTATTATCTGCAACCACCGAAGAACGCCCTCTCTTCACACCTATTTACCAAAACCCCTCACCCCTCACACCTGACGCCTTACACCCTGCCCCTTCAACCTTTCACCTTTCACCTTTAAAACATCCCCCGCCCTTCCATAATTATCCTCAAAGCGGACAATATCATCCTCACCCAGATAACTGCCGGACTGCACCTCGATCAACTCAAGGGGAATCACGCCAGGATTTTCCAGACGATGGGTAATACCCAGGGGAATAAAGGTGGATTCATTTTCACTCAGGACAAAGACATCGTCCCCCTTGGTAATCTGGGCCGTACCACTGACAACGACCCAGTGTTCAGCCCGGTGGTGGTGCATCTGTAAGGACAGAATAGAACCAGGGTTTACCGTAATAAGCTTCACCTGAAAGCGCTCACCAAAACTCACACCTTCATAGGAACCCCAGGGGCGATACACCCGGCGATGGAGGTTTGTTTCAGACCGTCCCTGCGCCTTCAACATATTCACCAGCTGTTTCACGTCCTGCACATGCTCCTTGGAGGCAACCAGCACCGCATCAGCCGTTTCAACGATAATATGGTCATCAAGACCTGCGGTGGCCACCAGCCTATTTTCAGCATGAATGTAGGAGTTACGTGTGCCGTAATTTATAACATCACAAATGAAAACATTCACCTGCACAAACAGCTCACCTACCTGCCTCTGGAATCACCACGAACCAATATCACTACAGCCGGGGTCAATGGGAATAACAACACCATGTCTAGTCTTCTCCATGACGGCATAGTCAATGGAATCATCTGGACACCTGGCAATACTATCCGGATCTAAAAGGAGAAAATCCAAATAAAGCCGACTCTTCCCATAGGCACTCGTAAAGCGCTCAAGCATTGCCGGGTTTCCACCTGCCAACTCAGCAAGAAATGTTTGCGCCTTAAAGAGAAACATCCCTGAGTTCCACAGATATTCACCGGAATTTACATATTCTGTTGCCGTGTCCAGATCCGGTTTTTCAACAAAGCACTCAATATCATAGCCATTATCATCTCCGCATAATG
>JAQIBE010000235.1 GCA_027859235.1 Desulfobulbaceae bacterium | reverse complement strand
GTCTGAGATTATTTGTTGCTCCTGCCTTACTTCCTGCAGACATAACCTGACCGCGCCAAAGGTTTGCAGGGTAAGCCAGGTGAAGAGTCCAAGTCCGATAAGTCCCAACTCGGCTATGCCCTGGAGCAGGTCATTATGACTGTGTACAGCCTTTCTTTCGACAGAGAAGCTTTGATCTCTAAGAATAGAAGCGTGGAAGTAGAAGGGATAATGATTTTGGAAGTTTCCTAGACCAACTCCGACCACAAGATGATCTTTGGCCATGGCCAGGGTATTGAGCCAAAGGGCAAAGCGTATCTGTCTGCCAGGTGATTTAGTATAGGACTGACTCTGGACGATACGGGAGACAATATTTTTGTAACCGGAAAAGCTGGCTCCGTTACCGAGACTAATGAGGCCGGCAAACATGACCAGTCCGAGGATGACCCCCTTCTGTTGTCGGGTTGAAAGGTGGAGAAGGGAGTTGCTTTTATGGAAACGCCAGAAAAAGATGGCAAGTATGCTAAGTTCCGCACAGAGGGCCAGCCAGCTTGCCCTGGTTCGGGCATAGGCTAAGAAGGTTGCTTGCAGGGCCAGTGTTATGGGGAGCAGGTAGGCAAATCGTTGCCTTTCTAAAAGAAAAAGCATCATGCCGGCCGGGATGGTCAAAACCACAAAATGGGTTGCCATATTCCTATTGGCAAAGGTGGCAGACGGTGGTTTGATCTGGGGGATGAGAGAAAGGCCGAAGAGGTGCTGAGCTATGCCGATGAGGGCCACGCCAAGCCCGGAGAGGGTGATGGCCCAGAGCAGGGTTTTAGCTTTGTCGGTTGATGTGTATAGCTGAAGCACCAGGAAGAAGGCCGCTGCGGCGGCCAGTAGATGGGTCAACCGTTTTATAACCTCATAGGGATTAACCGCATAGCTCAGGCCGACAAAACACCAGAGCAGGAGGGCGGCCATGGGCAGGAGCAGGGGGCTGGTGCGGATCGTAGCCTCGTGTCCTTTACGATACCTGCTGAGGAGAAAGATGCTGAGGAATAAAAAAGTGGTAACCTGCAGCCAGGCGGCCTGCGGCAGGTTGGCAAATTCGCTGAGGCTTGGCAGGAGAACAAAGGGGGCAATAAAGATCGCCAGGGCGAAGCCGCGGCAAAGCAGGCCAGCGTCATGATTAGATTGCTGCATGATGGGTCCGGGTAATGGTGGGGTGTGAAGATGTTAATCAGCCGCCGCGCATGACCTCCATCATGGACCACATGGGGGTGAAGATGGCCAGGGCGATGAAGCCGACCATGATGCCCATGAAGACAAGGAGGATGGGTTCAATGAGGGTGGCGAGATTTTTAATGGTGTAGTCGGTTTCTATGTCGTAATAATCAGCAACCTTGTCCATCATCTCGTCAATGCGACCTGATTCGACGCCGACGCTGACCATCTGGGTCACCATCTCCGGGAACAGGGTCTGGCGTGACATGGCATCATCTAAGGCAATACCATTTGCTACATCGACGGATATCTCTGCCAGCTGATCGCGGAGGAGAAGGTTCTGCAGGGCGGCCGATGACAGGTTCAGGGTCTTGATGATATCGATACCGCTGCGGGTCAGCACAGCAAAAACGCGGCTGAAGCGGGCCATGTAGATTTTGGTGTACAGGTTGCCGAAGACCGGGAGGCGCATGGTTATCGAGTCACGCAGATGGACAAACTCACGGTACTGCAATCCCATGCGGTACAAAAGGACCAGGCTGACCACCATACCGATAATAAGAATATTATAGTTGGCGAAGATATTGCTGATGGTGATAAGCAGCCGGGTGGCAAAGGGTAGCTCAACCTTGGATGCGGTAAAGAGGACGACAAATTTTGGCACCACATAGCTCATCAGAAAGAAGGTGGCGGAAAAAAGCGCTATGACCACGATCTTCGGGTAGCGGGTGGCCGCCTTGATCCGTTCACTGATCTCCTTTTCGTTTTCCAGCAAATCAGCCATATAGCTAAAGGAGGTGACCAGGGTACCTGACTCCTCACCGACCTTGATGAGATTTCTATTCAGTACAGAAAAGATCTTCGGCTGTTTCTCAAAGGCATCGCCGAGACTTTCACCCTGTTCAATATCTTCACGGAACTTGAGGAGTACCTCGCGCAGGAGTGGATTGGAGACCTGCTTGGCGAGGATGGTAAGGGTCCTCAGCATATCCACGCCGGCACCAAGCAGGGTGGAGCATTGTCGGCAAAAGAGGATATGATCATCCAGGGTTACGCCCTGCCATTTTTCAAGGAGGGATAGTTTGACTTCAGTGCTCTCGTCGGCTCCGGCAAGTTCACCGGCCGCGACTATGCGGATTGGCGTGAGGCGCTGGGCAATGAGCCATTTCTCAACGTCGTTGAGAAGTTCAGCTTCATGGCTCCCATGTTTGGCAACGCCGCGGCCATCGATGGCTTCATAATAAAAGGCAGGCATGGTTATTCTTTATGCTCCAGGGAGAGGCGCAGTACCTCGTCAAGGGAGGTGATGCCGCTCAG
>JAQIBE010000210.1 GCA_027859235.1 Desulfobulbaceae bacterium | reverse complement strand
GCATGGAAATAGGGAGCGGTAAGGGTAGCATTCCGCAGCATGGGAACCTTAAAGACATATTTATCACTTTCCAGGTTGGTAACCTTAAAGCGTCCAATATCCTCGTCGTTGGTGTACTTATGGAACACGCCGATTTTCTGGAAAGTCATCCCGCCCAGGTTGGGGCCGCTGTGGCACTGCACACAGCCGACATTGATAAAGGTGCGCATCCCTTCGATTTCCTGACTGGTGAAGGCCTGTTTGTCCCCGTCCATGAACAGGTCGAAGCGGCCCCGGCTGATCAGCGTTCGTTCAAAAGCGGCAACCGCTTCGGCAAAGTTGTCGAAAGTTACGGGGTCTTTTTCGCCAGGAAAGGCCTTTGCGAAATCAGCGGGATACTCTGGTATGCCTTTTAGCCGTTCGGCCACCGCTTCACCATTGGGCATGGCCATTTCAACCTGGGTGAGAACGGGTCCCTTAGCCTGATCTTTCAGAGTGGGAGAGCGTCCATCCCAGAACTGCGCAATCTGGTAACCGGCATTCAGGGTTGGCGGATCGTTGCGGGGGCCGAATTTGCCCAGCGCACCCAAGCCGGTTTTGCGATGGTCCGCACTTGCGCCATTGTTGTCAATGGGATGGCAAGTGTTGCAGGATTGGGTTTTGTTGATTGAAATGCCTTCCTCGAAATAGAGCATCTCTCCCAGGGCAATCATGGCAGGAGTATCCTGCTCGCTTCCCGGCATGGTCGCGGGAAGTTTGCCGAAAAGCGCCTGTGCCTGCATCATCAGCACACCATCCGGGGTGCCGGGTACCACTACCGCGCTCTTGGCCGCTGTCTCCGCTGTGGATTTGGCAGAGGGTTGCGAATCCAGAGTACACCCCATGTCGGAAAACATCAGTGCGCTCAGCCCCGTTACCAAAAAAACGGCTGGTCCTAGTTTCTTTCGCATAATCCATCCTCCTTTCTTTAACATATATTTTTCGTTGACGTTGGCCCGTTGGCCACTCATACGACTTCTAGTCGTTATCTATTACAGCAGATTACCTCCCTGAAAAAATGTTTAAAACCAGAGTTAAATTTCCCGATCAAGACTGGATTTTTTCAAGGTCACTCTACGATCTTTTCACAGTTCGCTTTTTTTTAACAGATATTTTTTGTTGGCGTTGGCACCCATACTGAATCGCCCCTAGTTTAATAGACACTTCTAAGTTATAAAAAAATGACTTAAGGAGGAATCTATGAGCAGCAAGCGTTATACCGAATAATTTAAAATTGCAGCAGTCAAGCAAATCACTGAACGTGGTTATTCAGTCCAGGATGATGCCAGACGATTAGGGACGACAACACACTCATGGTGAGGCCAAAAGAGATGATTGGCAATCTGAGATCAAACGATTACGGACTGCATTAAAACGTGTTGCTGAGGAACGTGACATCTTGAAAAATGCCGCCGCATACTTTGCCAAAGAGTCCCTCTGAGGCCTGCTTTTATTCTGGCTAGAAAGTGGGGGGTGTCTAGTTTTCTGGGGGCGATTCATACAAGACAGGTAAGAAGGAATTTTAGACATAAAAAAATCCACTGGACGTTTGGGTGTATCACAATTTTTTGTGATTTTGTATCCCAATCCAGTGGATTATATGTAAAATGATTTCATAACTAGCTGAAATCATTGAATTGATGGTGGCGATGCAGGGGAGTTGAATTTAGGGCTATAGCTTGTGTCTTTGTTAGGTGTGTGGCTTATGTTTTATTTAAAGTACCGTCAGAAATACCGTCGTGGGTGGGGTGGTGCTTTTTGAAATGGCTGTATTCATTTAGTGTACGACAAGACACTGCAAGATTGGTTGTGCACGGTGTTTTACGAAATACCGTACACAACCAATCTTGTGTCTCGTGCAATATACACAAAATATCTTTACTCTAATTTACTTTAATCAGATAACATCTTGTCCTTCTGAAATGTTTATTAGTGAAGGGAAACAATATATGGCAGGGCTTTGCCCTGACCCTTCCCTTAACACACTAATCACTTCTTCGTGAACTAATGCACGTAATATAGTATTTGCTGTGCCACGATTATTAATTTCGGTGATTTTGAGAAAGTCACTGCTGTTCAAGATAGGTTTATTAAAAAACGCATCCAAAGTTGTTTGGGCATATTGGGAATGAGTAATTCCAACAAAAAGAACTTTCATTTCTTCATAAAGTTTATGAATACTTTTTGCTTTTTCTGTGTTTCTAGCTGCCTGATGCTGGAGAGCAAGTAAAAAAAATTCAATCCAGCCCTGCCAGTCATTGTCGTCTGTAATAGCAAGGAGGCGACCCCGATACTCCTCATCGGCTTCATCTAAATACTCACTTAGATAAAACATAGGTCTTTGAAGAACATTTTTTTGATAAAGGAATAAAGGGATTAGCATTCGGCCAAGACGTCCATTGCCATCCACAAAAGGATGAATTATCTCAAATTGTGCATGGAGAATAGCTAATTGCACTAAAGGGTCAATATCATCAAAGTTAATATATTCTTCAAGATTTATCATTGCATCTTGCATTAACAACGGGTCGGGCGGGATGAAGCGTGCTTCTTCAATAGGTGTACCCTTCTTACCAATCCAGTTTTGTTCTGTACGGAAAGACCCAGGTGTTTTATCTCCACCTCGGACACCCTGCATTAAAAGGGAATGCAATTCCCTAATGAGTTGGAGGGATATAGGTCGTTCGGCAAGAGAATCTTCGCCTAGCAAAAGAGCCTTCCGGTAGTTCATGACTTCATTAATATCACCTTTTTTATTCTCGCTATATTCTTCTCCTGCTTCATGTTTCAAGACTTCAACCATTGACGCTTGAGTACCTTCAATACGGGATGATAAAACGGCTTCACGGCGGGTAATGGGCGAAAGCAATACTGCCGCATTAACCATACCTGCTAAAGTTCCATCATATCGAGCTACAGCCATGGTTGCTTTGCTTGTAAAGGAAGCTAATCGTTGCCAATCTAGCTCATGAAGGGGTAATTTGTCTGGGATGCATGGTTTTTTGGTCATATTATCATTTTTTACTTTTCAATAATTTGTCACTGGGTATTTGGGTAACCCTGTTAATGAATTTTTAATTTATTATGAATAGAACAACAACCTTTGTTCTGTATCTTGGCGGATGATTTCTTCACGCCCCCAAATACTTCTTAAAATTCTCCGCCTGTTCAAAAATCTCCTTATACACCTCATCCCGATCCACTGGTGGATAGCCGTTGTCTGCCAGGGCAATAATCAGATCAACCTTGAGCTCGGCCTTGATGTCGTCGCGCTGGCTCCAGTCGGTGTATTTGGCCTTGTCGTCCACCAGCTTTTTCACCTCTTTGGCCAGGTGGAGGAATTTGTCTTCCGGGTACTCAAAATCATACTTGCGTGCCAGGGCCTTGAGGATGTCGTAGAAGGCCTTTTCTTCAAAATCGATACCCAGGTCGCCGAAGGATTCTTTCTCCTTCTGGAGGGCATGGATCAGGTCGACAATCTCACCAGCAATCCCTTCCAGCTCCTCGCTGTTCCACACGTCCTGTTCCTTGCGCTCATTATACTTTTCCACCAGGGATTTGAATTTCTTGGAGAAGTCCATGCCCTTTATCTTGTTCACCTTCTTGAAGTCGCTAATGGCCTTGGCCAGGAGTTGCTGCAGGAGCTTGATCTTGGTGTTGGGCAGCTTGATCTTGTCAATCTTGGCCAGGTAGTCCTCGTCAAAGATGTCAATCTCCTGGCCGTGGTCCTCACCCAGCTTGAAGATCTCCTCCACCCCGTCACTGGCCAACGCCTCCTGGATCATCTCCTGCACTTTGGCGTTCATCTTGGCGGTGTCCGGTGCATCACCCTTGGTCAGTTTGAAGACAATGGAACGCACCGCCAGGTAGAAATGGATATGGTCGCGCTCCGCCTGGTTGAAGCCGTCACTGCCGCAACAGATGTCATAGGCCGCCTTCAAGCGCTGGACCAGGTACATGAACCGCTTTTCCTGGTTATCGGTAATCATGGCAAACTCGGCCGCCATGTTCAGGCATTCCAGCTGCGCCAGGGGTGTTCCCTTGAAATAGGGCGCGGTATCAAATTTATGAAAGATCCTACCCAGTAGATCGAGATGGTCCTTGACCACCACAATGGATTGGGCAATCTCCTCAATATTTGCTTTGTCGCTTTTAGAGTAATGGGCCAGGGCCTTGTTCATCTGGCTCTTGATACCGATGTAATCGACGATCAGCCCTTTTTCCTTGTTCTCAACTTTACGGTTCACCCGTGAGATGGTCTGGATCAGGTTATGGCGCTGGATGGGCTTGTCAATATACATGGTATCCAGGAAGGGGACATCAAAGCCGGTGAGCCACATGTCAACAACAATGGCGATCTTAAAGTTGGACTTGCCATTCTTGAACTGGCGATCCAGCTCCTTGCGATCATCCTTGGTGCCCAGCATGTCATAGAGCTCTTGCGGGTCATCCTTGCCACGGGTCATGATCATCTTGATCCGCTCCATGGGTTTTATTTTTTTGCGCTCATTTTCGCTGAGCTCTACCCCTTCTTCACACTCTCTGATCTCGGCCCACTGGGGGCGCAGGGCTACAACCTCTTTATAAAACTCATAGGCAATGGACCGGCTGGAACAGACAAACATGGCCTTGCCCTTCACCGTGGCCCCTTCATTCACCCGGTTTTCGTAATGGCTGACAAAGTCGGCCGCCACGGCCTTGATCCGGTCCGGGTCACCCAGGATGGCATTCATCTTGGTGTTGGCCTTCTTGGACTCTTCGATCTGGTATTCGTTGCTGCCCTCATCGGCACAGCGGCCGTAATAATCTTCGATCTCCTGCAATTTGGAGTTATCAAGGAGCACCTTGGCCGCCCGTCCCTCATAGACAATACGCACCGTGATGCCGTCCTCAACCGATTCCGTCATAGTGTAGGAGTCCACCGAATCACCAAACACATCCAGGGTGGCGTCAATGGGCGTACCGGTAAAGCCCACATAGGTGGCACCGGGCAGGGAGTCGTGCAGGTATTTGGCAAAACCATAGGTGCGTCGATAGCCTGTGGCCTGGCCATTCTTGTCCATAACCAGTTTAACCTTCTGATCCAGATTGGTCTGGCTGCGGTGGGCCTCATCGGAGATGCAGATGACATTGGTGCGGGCGGTGAGGAGCTCGGTATCTTCGGTGAACTTGTGGATGGTGGTCAAAAACACACCACCGCTGTTCCGGCCCTTCAATAATTCGCGCAGATGCGAGCGGCTCTCGACACTGATTACGGCCTCGTCACCGATATAACCCTTGGCATGGACAAATAGGCCGGAGAGCTGGTCATCCAGATCGGTACGGTCGGTGATAAGGACGATGGTGGGGCTGGCAAAATCGACGCTCTTCATGAGCAGCCGGGCCAGAAAGAGCATGGTGTAACTCTTGCCGCAGCCCGTGGCCCCGAAATAAGTACCGCCCTTACCATCCCCCTCCGGGCGACGATGACCCTTGATGTTGGCGTAGAGCTTGATGGCCGCATAGTATTGCGGATAACGGCAGAGGATCTTTTCCTCCTTGCGTGATACATCGGGCAGGTAAATAAAATTACGAAGAATATTCCGCAAGCGGTACTGGTCAAACATGCCCCTGATCATGGAGTAGAGGGAGTCAATGCCATCCTTCTCTATCAGGTCGCTGCCGTCTGTCTTGCGCCAGCCATAGAAAAACTCATACGGGGCAAAAAAGGAACCAGCCCTGTTGTTCACCCCGTCACTGATCACACAGAATCCGTTGTATTTGAAGAGCTCCGGGATGTCGCGCTTATAGCGCACCGTCAGCTGAACATAGGCATCATGGAGGGTGGCCTCCTCACGGTTGGCGCTCTTAACCTCAAAGACCACCAGGGGCAGACCGTTGATGTAAAGGATACCGTCCGGGATGCGTTTTTCGTAGCCGGTGATCTCCAGCTGGTTGACCATCTTGTAGATATTGCGGCTGGTCAGGTAGG
>JAQIBE010000071.1 GCA_027859235.1 Desulfobulbaceae bacterium | reverse complement strand
CCTTTTTTTGCAGCATAATGACTGCGTTTATCGTTGAGCATGATGTATATCATAGCTCGTTGAGAGAATCAGCCTTCTCATTTTACCTTACCTGGTCAACATTCTTAACTGCCCCTAAGGAGTTCTCTCTTGCTGGGCAAGTTCCCAAAAGGCCTCGATCTTGGGATGTGCCATTTTCTTTTTCATCGTGCACAAGCCAATGGTGAAGGATTGGAGGGCTGGACTCACATCAAGGATGGTAATTTGATCCTGCATGGGACTCTTCTCAAGAACCAGACTCGGCACCACCCCAACGCCGTACCCGAGGCTCACCATGGCGATTAGCGCTTCATTTCCGCCAACCTGGGCATAGATATGCGGTGTAATCTGTTTCTGTCTGAACCAACGCTCAATCCGCTCACGGCTGAGACCAAGTTCAGCCATAATGACTGGAGTCTGGTGCCAGTCTATTTCATCACCCTGGCGGGTGACAATTTCAGGATAATGACGTGGTCCAATAAAAACCAATGGCGTGGTGAGCATATCCATATAGATTAAACGTTCGGGAACCCTGTCCGGCAGAGCCGCAATGATGATATCAACCTCGTTATTTTCAAGTTTTGTAATGGCCTGGGCTGCATCACCCGTCTGCAGGTTAAGGTGGAGGTCAGGGTAAACCTTGCGAAATCGGCCCAGTATCCGAGGTAATATGGTATAGGCGGCAGTTACCGAGCAGTACAGAGATATTTCACCACTGAGCATGGTTTCCCGGGAGAGTTCATTTTGTAATTCATCCCAGCGGCTAATGGAATCTTCAGCAAAGTTTTTAAAGACCTGACCTGTCGGACTGAGCTCAACCGAACGATTATCGCGAATAAACAGGGTCGAACCAAGCTCATCCTCCATGCGTTGAATGATACGCGTCAGGGCGGAGGGGGTGACATTACACGCCCGGCTGGTCCGGCCGAAATGCAGAGACTCAGCAAGATGCTTGAATAATTTTAAATTTCTAATTTCCATCACAGCGGATCATTTTGAGAATTCATAATAACAGCGACCAGTTGACCGTTACCGCGTGTTGCAGTAAACACAATATAGTATATCGATTAATTCACTTTACGCAACAGCGTACAATGATATGCTAACGCCATCTTAACGAAACTCATTATATGCAATTATTTAATCTATAAAAAAACAGGAGACAAATCATGGGTGAAAATTATTTCAACACCTTGCCGTTACGTTTACAATTAGAAGAATTAAGCCAATGCCGCTTCATGGACCCTTCAGAATTCAACGGCGTTGAAGCCTTAATGGGGAAAAAAATCGTCATCGTCGGTTGTGGTGCCCAAGGGCTCCACCAGGGGTTGAACCTTCGTGACTCTGGTCTCGACGTATCCTACACCCTGCGTGAGGCTGCCATCAGTTCCAAGCGTCAATCCTGGAAGAATGCCACCGACAACAATTTCGCGGTTGGCACCTATGAAGAATTCATTCCAACGGCAGATCTGGTTATCAACCTCACCCCGGATAAGCAGCATACCAACGCCGTTTCCACCTTCATGCCCTTAATGAAAAAAGGTGCCTGCCTCTCCTACTCACACGGTTTTAATATCGTTGAAGAGGGCATGCAGATCCGTAAAGACCTCACCGTTATTATGGTCGCGCCAAAATCACCTGGAACGGAAGTTCGTGAGGAGTATAAACGCGGTTTTGGTGTCCCTACCCTTCTTGCCGTTCATCGTGAGAATGATCCAAATAATATGGGCTGGGATCTTGCTAAGGCCTATGCTGCCGGAACAGGCGGTGATCGTGCAGGTTGTCTGGAATCATCCTTTGTTGCCGAAGTTAAATCCGATCTCATGGGCGAGCAAACCATTCTCTGCGGTATGCTGCAGGCCGGTTCCCTCCTCTGCTTCGATAAGATGATGGACAAGGGTATTGATTCAGCCTATGGTTCCAAACTCATCCAACAGGGGTGGGAGACCATCACGGAGGCACTGAAACATGGCGGCATCACCAATATGCTGGATCGTCTGTCTAACCCTGCCAAGATCAAGGCCTGTGAATTGGCTGATGAAATGGCTGATATTCTCAGACCTCTGTTCCATAAGCATATGGATGATATCATGTCCGGTTTCTTTTCAAGAACTATGATGGAGGACTGGGCAAACGACGACAAGAATCTTCTCAACTGGCGTGCAGCCACCGCTGAGACAGCTTTCGAGAAAGCAACGTCTACTGACGCTGATATCCCTGAGCAGGAGTATTTCGACCATGGCATCCTCATGGTTGCCATGGTGAAATGCGGCGTGGAACTTGCCTTTGACACCATGGTTTCGGCTGGTATTAAAGAAGAGTCGGCCTATTACGAATCACTCCATGAAGTCCCACTCATTGCCAACACCATCGCCCGTAAAAAACTGTATGAGATGAATGTTGTTATCTCTGATACTGCGGAGTATGGCTGCTACCTCTTTGCCCATGCCGCAGGACCAATGCTTACTGACTTCATGAAAACAATTGATAGCGACATGATCGGTAAAGGCATGGCAGGCACCTCTAATGGCGTTGATAATGTTGAGCTTATCAGGGCCAATGAAACCATTCGTTACACGGGTGTGGAAATGATTGGCGAAGAGCTGCGTTCTTACATGAGTGCCATGCAGCCTATTCTGTAAGTTGCATATCCGTATTATCTGCTGCATACCCAAATAACAGGGCGGTTACATTCAAGTAACCGCCCTGTTATTTTATGATGATGAGCACATCTTTATGCTTTGAGGGTATCTTGAAAAACTAGTTATTTCGGAGTCTACGCTTACCTGTTTGAGAACAAGGAGCGGGGAAAAGAAAAATACTCGCATATTGGTCATATGCGAGTATTTTTCTTTTTACAGTGACGCCGTAGATAGCGTAGACCTTCGATCGAACAAAAGAGCAGTTTTGCAAGGTGGCCTTGAGTAACGTTACCCGTTAAACTTCAGCTGTAACCTTTAATAAATAGGGATATGTTTTGTTTAATATCAATAGCTTGCTTAATACAATTAATAGTTTTGTGTGGGGTCCCTTTACTGTTATTTTGCTCGTCGGTAC
>JAQIBE010000260.1 GCA_027859235.1 Desulfobulbaceae bacterium | reverse complement strand
GGCTGATTCTCCTTTTTTTGCAGCATAATGACTGCGTTTATCGTTGAGCATGATGTATATCATAGCTCGTTGAGAGAATCAGCCTTCTCATTTTACCTTACCTGGTCAACATTCTTAACGGCCCTAAATTAATTTTACAGCCACCTGAAACCGTGGTTGAGACTCCGACCGACATAAGTCAACATTCACAAGCCACCCTCCCCTTTGCAACCGCTGGAAATTCTCCTTCTGCATTCCCATAAAGAGAGAATGGTCCCGCGTTGAGATAATAAGCTGCACAGGGTTATCCCTATCTTCACGGGCCGCAAAAATTGCCCGGCGTACGGCTTTAAAAAAAAGACGACTGAGCACAAGCTCGCCAAAGGCGGGATGATACGGGCCGGCCGCCATATTGTCCTGCAAACTTTCCCCGGCCTGCAACCCCATACGAATAACTTGAATATGGGCCTCATCCAGCAGCCTCTTCATCCGCGCCACAACAACCACGGTCTTATCCAGGGACCACGGCTGATATGCTCCAGCCTGATACAAGCCATACAGAGGGGTTTGCTCCATCACCAGGGTAGGATAAATACGCACGCAATCAGGCCGCATACCGATGAGCTTCCGACAGGTCTGGATGCTCTTTTGCGGGGTATCACCGGGCAGGCCAACCATGAGCTGACCACCCGTTTGCATACCATACTCCTGCAAGAGCCCAAAGGCCTCCACCACATCCTGTTCACCATGCCCGCGGCCACTGGCATAAAGCACCTCCCCATCCAGCGACTGCACCCCAAGCTCCACCATGGTTACGCCATAATCAAGGAGTAACTGTACCCGCTGGCGGTCAAGACAATCAGGCCTGGTGGAGAGACGGATCTCCTGCACCACGCCTGCAGACAGGAACGGCTGTACCGCTTCGAGCAAGCGGCGCTGCTCCGCCACCCCAAGACCAGTAAAACTGCCGCCATAAAAGGCAACCTGCACCCTGCGGTTCCCATTACGCGGTCTCAGTAAAACAGCTGTAATATCCTGACGAATCTGATCAGGGGTGACAGGATGGCACGCACCAGAGATCTTGTGCTGGTTACAAAACACACATTGGTGAGGACAGCCGGCATGGGTAATGAAAAATGGAATGATATAGGGGGTTGCCCTGGAGTCTGACATCAGGGCTTTGGAAAATCAAAGGTGTCAAAATTTTGAATCGCTCGGGTTGCGGCATTTTGTTGAGCTTTCTTCTTATTCCCCGCTTCACCCTGGGCAAGAATCTGATCTCGGAAGAGAACCGCAAACACAAAGGTGCGATCGTGATCTGGCCCGCTTACTGATTGCAGTTGATAGACGGGGCCTTCATTAAAGATGGCCTGCAACATTTCCTGCAGCTTACTCTTGGCATCAGCCTGGGTCAAACCTATCCGCCGGTCCTCATACCACGGGGCAAGCCATTTACTCACCACATCTTCAGCCGCACCATATCCGCCATCAAGAAAGATTGCCCCAACGAGAGCTTCAAAACCACAGGATAAAATAGAGTCTTTTTCCCGACCGCCCGAATGATCTTCACCCCGCCCTAAAAGCAACAAGGGCCCCATACCAACCTCCCGCGCCATCTGGGCCAGGTGGCTTTCCTTGACAAGGGCGGAGCGTAACTGGGTAAGCTCCCCTTCATTCATCTGGGAATAATGCTGGAACAAGCCATGGCCAACCACTAAATCAAGAACAGCATCACCGAGGAATTCCAAGTTCTCATTATCTTTGATTAAATCACTGCCCTGTTCAAAGGCATAGGAGCTATGGATAAGCGACTCTTGCAGAAGTTCCCTATCTTTGAACTGGTACCCCAGATGCTGTTCAAATTCATGGAGTTTTTCTTTATTTTTAATAAGAAGCGCATCGAGCATTGTCATGGAGAACTCGTTTTCACATTTTTAAGAAGGAAAGTTCCCCATGACCTACCAATATTACTGAATTCTGCAAAGATAATTTTCAATAAGATGCAAATGGCTTACAAGTCAGGCAAGGGATAGAACGTGGGGTCAATCAAGCACGCCTACCCCTCTTCAGTCGCTTCAACAAGGCCCAAACGAGCCAACAGGGCGACAATATCTTTAGTGGCAACAGGCTTGGTCAAATACCCATGGCAGCCGCCATCCACATAGGCAGTGGTCACATTCTCACGATCAGTCAGACCAGTCATCATGAGGACTTTGACAATATCCTTACTGTCCAGACCCTTATCTGTTTCAAGCTCACGAATCTCTTTCAGTGCCTCCTGACCATCAAGATCAGGCATCATAATATCCATACAAATCAGATCAAAAGGTGCATCCTGCAGGTGGGCATCCTGAAAAAGATCTAAGGCTTTGAAACCGTTTTCCGCAGACTGGACAGTTCCATATTCTGAAAAAAACTCCACAAGGAGTTCGCGGTTCATATTATCGTCTTCAACTATTAATGTTTTCATAAGGTTCTATTTTCTAGTTAATTGAATAAAGTACATCAGCATACTGTTCTGAAAGAGTCTTTGCAATATCCCTTTTAACATTTTGCCTCTGTCAGGGAAGTAAACGTAATGCGATTCCTGGTAGTAAATATTTCACTGGCTTCACCTGCAAGGAATGATTATCGTACTTTTTTTTATCCTAAGTAAATTCTTTTTAATTTAAGTGAATATTTCATGGAACTTTTCGTCCTTCTTCTCACTCTTGTTTTTATCGTAACCACATCTTTTCCGTCCATGGCGACGGAGAAATGTACAGGTCCAGATGAAACCACCGAACTTGTTCGCGCCGTGCTGGGCGGCGACAAACAATCTTTTAATCGTTTGGTTATTCTGTACCAAGCTCGGATTTACAACCTGGCCTATAATTACGTCAAGACAGAGGAAGAGGCGAAAGATGTGGCCCAGGATGTTTTTGTCACAGCATACAGGGCATTACCCAAGCTTCGTGATGACACTAAATTTGGAGCCTGGCTCTACCAGATTGGTATAAATCATTGCCGTAACCGCTACAAAAAACTTAAACGGCGCGGCTATTTCACCAACAAGTCCATCGATAATGAGGATGACCCTGTTCATCTCGAGGGCGGAGACTCTCCCGAGCAGAAATTAGAACAACAACGAACCATAAAACTGGTGAGAAATGCCATAGCCCAGATGAGTGAATCTGAAAAAGAGGTCCTGATGCTCCGCGACTTACAGGGGTTACCCTATGATGAGATCAGTGAGATATTAGATGTTCCCCTGGGCACAGTAAAATCAAAACTAAACCGTGCAAGGCTGAACTTAAAAAACAAATTGAAACAGATCTACCCCAACCTCTAAAAGAATTTTTGTTGGGTTTATCCAAACATCTAAAAAATATAATGCCGGATCTACCCGAACCTTTAAAAGGTTATTGTCGGGTTTATCCAACCTGTTAGAAAATGCATTACCGGATTTACCCCAACCTTTAGAACTTTATTACCGGGTTTATCCAAACCTTTAGAAAATGCATTACCGGATTTACCCAAACATTTAAGAGAATTATTGTCGGGTTTATCCAAACATTTAGTAAATATAATTAAGGAATTACCCCAACCTTTAAGATAGAGGTTGGGGCAGATCCAATCCCTCAGAGAATAGAAGGTTAGATTTATGAACTGCACAGACTGCCAAGGTAAATTTTCTGAAATCCTTGATAATGACGCACCACCCGAAATGGCCACCGCCCTTAAGGCACACCTCGCGTCATGTTCATCCTGCTCATCAACATTCATCTCCTTTGAAAAAACAGTTCAAACCTTGCAGGCAATTCCCTCACGAGCTGTTCCTGCTGATTTTCTCATTGGTATCAATGCCAAGATGGACCATCAGACCTTTGCCAAACTCAGGAGTTTGTTCTCCTTCATGGGACAACATAAGCTCACCGCTTCTGCCACCATGGCAAGCCTGATTGTTGGAGTTATCAGTGTAACAATACTCCAGACAACTCCAGAAACAGGTCAAAGACAATTTACTGCTAACAACAGAACCTATACCCAAGCCCTCGCCACTAACAACGAGACAGGGGTTGCTGAAAATAATTATTACCCAGGGGTCCCTTACCTCGCAGCAGGAAAGACAGAACAGCAGCCCACGACGCCTGTAGTACAATTTGCCTCCACAAACACAAAAATAAATTCAGGATACTACTCCATACAAAACCAACGCGGCTCCCCCGGGGGATATGCAGCCAGCCACTATACAGGGCTCAGGACCAGCACGAGCCCAAAACCCGACTTCCATCTCATTATTCACCCAGCATCCCCTTATCAGCAGCACTCTATAACCCGCCGCATTTCCGCCAATTCCAACTGGAAAACCCACCTATACAACAGCACCCTTTTTGTGACCCTGACAAACCAGCAGCTTCCGGAGTTTCAACAACTCTTCCCGGAGTCTGCTCCTCCCCATAAAAAACTTGATTTTACGTCATTGGCCAGCAATGCGGAGCAAACGCTCTTTACCATTGCAATCTCATTTGATTAAGCAGTTGTAAAAAAATAACATGGCCCACGAGATGTCCATAGCTGCAGAAGGGGTATCAAGAAATTGCTACAACGGAGTCTGCGCTTACCCGGAGTCTACGCTTACCTGGTCAACATTCTTAACGGCCCCTACATATCCAGGTCTGTTTCCGGTTTAGCGCCTACACAACCAAACTGAAAGGCTCAAAATGCTTACTTCCCCGCATAAAAGATATCTCACGTCCTTTTGCTTGCTCATAACCCTTGTCTTTGGCATGAGTGCAGCCCAATCAGCCATGGCTCGAATGGCCCCAACAAGTTTTGCCGATCTCGTCGAGGCGCAAAAGGATACCGTTGTTAATGTCTACACCACTCAAAAAGTTCAACCTCAGAAGCGGCGGCAGTTTAATGGTCCGCCATCCTTTTTTGATGAATTTTTTGGCCAGCAAGGCCAGCGTCCTGCGCAAAAGCGTAGCAGCCTCGGTTCAGGGGTAATTACCTCGGCTGACGGCTATATTCTCACCAATAATCATGTGGTTGAAAATAGTGAGGAGATTAATGTCCGCCTTGCGAATCATGAAGAATATGCGGCAATAGTTATCGGCAGGGACAAGATGACCGATCTTGCCCTGATCAAAATCACTCCTAAATCCCCCCTGCGCTTTGCCAATATGGGTAATTCTCAGCAGTTACGGGTAGGCGACTGGGTGGTTGCCATTGGCAACCCCTTCGGATTTGAGCAGACCGTAACAGCAGGAATTGTCAGCGGTAAGGGGAGAAATCTTGGCGGTGGCTCCTACGAAAACTTTATCCAGACCGATGCCTCCATTAACCCGGGCAACTCAGGAGGCCCTCTCTTTAACCTCGAAGGGGAGATGGTGGGAATCAATACCGCTATCTATTCGCGCTCTGGCGGTAATATTGGTATCGGCTTTGCCATTCCGGTAAATACGGCAAAGAACGTCATGGGCCAATTAAAGGCACGCGGCACAGTGACCAGGGGCTGGCTCGGCGTGCATATCCAGACCGTAAACCAGGATATTGCGGAACAATTTGGACTGGATCGTCCCTATGGGGCTCTTGTCGGGCAGGTGGTTCCTGAAGGCCCTGCAGATAAAGGTGGACTCAAACCAGGTGATATTATTCTTGAATTTCAAAATCAGGAACTCAGCAAAATGAGTATGCTTCCCACCCTGGTGGCCCAAGCACCTATTAATACTGAAGTGAGCCTAATTATTTTCCGCAAAGGCAAAGAACAGAAAATATCTGTTACCATAGGAAAACTTGAAACCGAAACTCCGCTCACCCGGCAAGCTCAGCTGGAAACAGCTGCCCTTGGCTTAACCCTGCAGGATCTCAATAAAGATCTGGCTGAAACCATAGGTCTCGACACCCACACCGGCGTAATCGTCACCAACGTCGAGCCATTCACCCCTGCAGCCTCTGCGGGCTTCAGCCGTGGCGACATTATCCTTGAAATCAATCAAGTCATGGTCACCGATCTGGCCGGATTCTCTGAGAAATTAAGCAAGTTGACAAAATCACCTAAGATTTTATTTTTGATTAAACGAGGAGAAACAACAAGATATATGATTATGAAAAATCAGTGATAGTTGCAATCATAAGGCAACGGATAATCACATTCGATACCTCTATCATCTGGCCACACACGTTAACCACATAAAACTACCCGTCCGTCAACGTCAGAAACTTCCCGAACCAATTTGCCTATCTTTTCAACATCCTTACGGCCTGGAGCTGTTTCAATTCCAGAATTAATATCAACGCCGAAAGGGTGGACCAGATTGATAGCTGCGCCAACATTTACTTCATTCAGCCCACCGGCAAGAATAAGCGGCCGCTGTAAATTCAACTTCTCAATTACAGCCCAATCAAAGGTCTCACCAGTACCACCCCCCATATTTTCATGATAGGTATCCAGTAAATATCCACAGATCACATCTTTATAACTTGCGAGAAATTCAGCATCAAGCCCGGCAGTAACCTGAAAGGCCTTAATCACTCGACGGGGCATAATTTCACAATATTCAGGGGTCTCCTGGCCATGGAGCTGCAACACGGTTAACCCGCAATACTGGGTAATCTCACCAATGACATCAGGGTCTTCATTGACAAAAACCCCCACCGCATCCACAAAGGGAGGCAGGTTCCGTATAATTTCCCGGGCATCTTCAGGCCGGATATAGCGTGGGCTTTCTTTCACGAAAATAAAGCCAATGGCATCTACACCTGCAGCTACCGCTTTCTCAATCTCCAACCCTTCCGTCATACCACAGATTTTAATCCGCGTTCGACCAGCCATGCTCAGATCTTCCTTGTGATTCCAGCATTACCTCCGCACGACTGAATCCTTTTCAGGCAGCGCCAAGGTGATGTCAGCATCGACAGATAATTAATTTTCCACATCAACATAACAAAATTTCCAGAATACGCAGAACATTTATAGGCCTGCTGCTCTGGATATAACCACAAGAGCGAAAGAGACCTTAGGGGCCGTTAAGAACGGTTGACCAGGTAAGGTAAAATGAGAAGGCTGATTCTCTCAACGAGCTATGATATACATCATGCTCAACGATAAACGCAGTCATTATGCTGCAAAAAAAGGAGAATCAGCCCATGTATAAT
>JAQIBE010000247.1 GCA_027859235.1 Desulfobulbaceae bacterium | reverse complement strand
CTCTTATGGGTTACAGCGGTATGAATAAGAAAAGACTCTTCTTATATTTTTCTTTGTATCTGGTGATCACGCTGGTGGCCCTGGCCTCTGCAACCCTTTTCAGCTCCAAGATTATCCGCAGTTTTTATTATGAGCAAACCCGTGTTGACCTTGAAATCCGGGCGCATTTGCTTGAGGATCATCTGGCCCCGCTCTTCATGCAGGGGGATTGGCAGGAGTTACAGGCGCGGTGTAAGGTAGCGGGCCTGCAATCCCGGTCGCGACTCACTGTGATTGGGGCCGATGGTGTGGTGGCCGGCGATTCTGATGAACACCCCAAGCGTCTTGACAACCACAGGAGCAGACCTGAGGTTGCCGGGGCCTTGCAGGGGCAGGTCAGCTCATCCATCCGCTTCTCCTACACCCTGCAGAAAAATTTAATGTACGTGGCGATTCCTCTGCTGGGTGAAAATGGGGCAGTCGCTGGTTGTTTACGTATTGCTGTTCCCCTTACGCTCATTGAGGTTCCCCTTGGGGACATCCAGTCTAAGATAGCCTATGGCACCTTGGGGCTGGCCCTGCTTGTGGCACTCGTGACCTTGTTCATCTCAAGGCAGATTAGCCTGCCTATTCTCGCCATGCGTGACGGCGCCAGCCGTTTTGCCGCCGGTGACTTCAGTGAGGGAATTCCCCTCACCGGTCCCAGTGAGTTGATTGATCTCGGCGGTGCTTTGAATCGTATGGCCAGAGATCTGGATCAGCAGATTCAAACCGTTGTCAGTCAGCGCAATGAGCTGACTGCGGTGTTCAACTCCATGGTGGAGGGTGTTTTTACGGTGGACTATAAGGGGCGGCTCACCTCCATTAACGGTGCGGCCTGTGATCTTCTGGATACCTCTGCGGAACAGGGACTGGGGCAGACGATCCTTGAGTTGGTGCGCAACTCGGACTTGCAACTCTTTGTCCAGGCCGCGCTCCACACCAAGACCGGGGTTGAGAAAGATCTTCACCTAACCCATTTAGCCCGGGGGGATCGCGATATTCAGGCCCATGGGGTATTGCTGAAAGGCGGCTCCGGCGACCAGCAACAGGGTCTGATTGTTCTGCATGACGTAACCCAGCTGCGTAAACTGGAGTCTATTCGCCGTGATTTTGTCGCCAATGTCTCCCACGAGTTGAAAACCCCGATCACCGCCATACAGGGGTTTGTGGAAACGCTGCTTGATGGCGGTATGGATGATCCCAAACATGGTTTGGAGTTTCTCCGCATCATTCACCGGCAGTCTGCCCGTCTGAGTGCCATTATTGAAGATCTCTTGACCTTGTCCCGGATTGAGCAGGGGCAGCAAAATATCCAGTTGAGCTGTTCGCCATTACAGCCCATCATCGACTCCGTGCATGCGGCCTGCACCTTCAAGGCCGCTGATCTTGGCCTTGTACTGGAGTGTCATTGTCCAGAGGATATACGGGTGCAGGTTAATCCGCCCTTACTGGAGCTGGCCCTGGTGAACCTGGTGGATAATGGTCTAAAATACTCCAAGGATAAGGGCAGTCAGGTGCGTGTGCATATTCGCCAACAGGATGAAACGGTGTTTATTGATGTTGAGGATGATGGGGAAGGTATTGCCCCGGAACATCAGGAACGTCTTTTTGAACGGTTCTACCGGGTGGATAAGGCCAGAAGCCGGAAACAGGGGGGGACCGGTCTCGGCCTCGCCATTGTCAAGCACATCATCCAGGCCCATCATGGCAGGATTATGGTGCAGTCTAAGCCTGGCAAAGGGGCCGTTTTCACCATTGCCCTGCCTGGGTGTTCCGCAGGTTCCTGAAAATCGCCTCCTTATCTTTTCCGTGCTTCGTTTTGCACTCCCAGACTAAGTTATATTGTTATCCGTCATACTGGCGAAATTAAATGAGAAAAAGGAGACACCCATGAATTATTACATTGATGTTTTGAAGAATTATGCCGTTTTTACCGGGAGGGCAAGAAGGCAGGAGTATTGGATGTTTATCCTGTTTAATATGGTGGCTTCTGTTCTGTTGAGTTTTGTTGACGGCTTGCTCGGCTTAGGTTTTTTGTATCTGCTCTACTCGTTGGGCGTATTGATTCCGAATATTGCTGTGGGGATCCGGCGTATGCATGATGTGGATAAGAGTGGCTGGTTTTTGTTGATTCCTGTTTACAACCTGATTCTGGCCTGCAGCGCCGGGACTTCTGGTGATAATCGCTTTGGAGAGGATTCAAAGGCGTAACGAATTGCAGTATGTTGGATGTTGATAAAAGGCGACGGGTCATCCGGTCGCCTTTTTTTGTGGTAAGGGTCTTTGAGGTTTGCTGCCATACAGGGGTTTAAAGACAGTGGTTAATTTCCTCGCACCAGAAGACCGTGTGCGGCTGTATCCGGTGGCCGGCGGGGATACCGGTTCCCATCCATTCCAGCTGTCAGGGGTCGGTTTGGTCGAGATATCGGTTCTGTTGCGTACACCATAGAGTCTCCGGTCCGTTCCACTCAGCAGATTTTTGGCAGAAAGATTTTGCCAATTCCGGTTTCTCTGGCGTAAACTAGGAGCACGTTGACTCATAAGTGGGAAAATGAGCGGGGTTCGTTTTCCCGGATGCAGTTCTGAAATCTCAAGCAGGGAGTTCGTGATGACAAAGGTAAAGATGATCGGTCTGACTATGGTGGCAGCACTCTGTTTAGCTGGGCCGGCAGGTGCTGAAACTGCCTCTGTAGCCCGGGGTAAACAGCTGTTTGCAACTCCTGGTCTCGGGGCTTCACAGAATGCAACGAGTTGTACGGTGTGCCATGAGAATGGTGGTGGGCTGGAGAAGGCCGGGGCAAAGCCTGAATTGGCCGCTATGATTAATCGCTGCATTCAGGGACCATTGCAGGGTGAACCGCTGAGTGAGCAGTCCGTGGCGATGCAGTCGCTCATTCAGTATGTGCAGTCGTTGGCTCAATAAGAACCCCGGCCTGGACCAAAGGAATTGTCATGATGAGTCCTTTGGGCTTGTGTGGTGCAGGTGCTGAGGGGATTAAAGGGTTGGTTTGCAGTAAAATTTCTGACCGCCGATGGTTGCCTCATACATCAGCCCCCCTTTGACGTGAATAAAGATACACTCCCCTTTTGATAGGTTGTCTTTGATGTGGCCTGTCAGGCCCGGCGCTGTAGCTTGCCGTGGAACCCCTGATGCCCCTGCTGGCCTGCGCCCCCTGCGGTGATGGCTACGGCAGAGGCTGCAGCATCAAACTCAAATCGGCCCCCTGTGAACTCATCATAGGCACGTTTATCCTGGAAAAAGATGAGTTCACTAATTGCCCTGTTGACCTGTGAGAAAGTCTTCCGCCCGGTTGGTGGTGGCACCGGAGTGCAGGGCGGCCTTTTTCCCCCCCCGTCCTGATGGATATTTTTCCCCAGGGAGAAAATATAAACATATCCGCTACCAACACCACTGCCGAAGGCGAGAAGGGTAAGGATGTGCTGAAGTCTCATGGTTAATGACTTGCAATGTTCCCGTGGGGAGCCTGAAGTTGCACATGTTTGTGGGGTAATTGCTTAAAAATACTACAAGAATGTATAATTTCCCAAGGGTTGGATTTGGGGCCATGGAACTGAAAAGATCACTGTTTCAATATGTTAAGGTGTTTGCGGTGTTGTGGCACAACCGTTGCAAAATATAATCCATGCATGTCCTTATAATGAGATAAGATTTTAACACAGGAGACGTTATGAATACTGGTGATACCGCGTTTATGATCGTGGCAACCGCCATGGTCATGCTCATGACCCCGGCACTGGCCCTTTTTTACGGAGGAATGGTTCGTTCCAAGAACGTGCTGTCCACCATTATGCAATCCTTTATCTGTCTCGGGGTTGTAACGATTATCTGGGTTATTTATGGTTATTCCATGGCCTTTGGCACCGATATCGGCGGGTTTGTGGGCGGCATGGATTATTTCATGCTGAGAAATGTCACAGGGGATGTCATGGAGGGAACCACGATTCCCCATCTTGTCTTCTGTGCCTTTCAGCTCATGTTTGCGGTGATCACCCCGGCACTCATTACGGGTGCCTTTGCTGAACGGATTAAATTTTCCGCTTTCCTGGCGTTCACCGTATTATGGGCTACCTTTGTCTACTTCCCTGTCTGTCACTGGGTTTGGGGTGGCGGGTGGATCAGCCATCATGGCGGACTGGATTTTGCCGGTGGAACCGTTATTCATATTAACTCCGCCGCCGCAGCCCTGGTTGCAGCCATTCTCATTGGCAAGAGAAAGGGGTGGGGCAAAGAAGCCATGCATCCCCATAATGTTGGCATGACCGTCCTCGGTGCCGGTCTTTTGTGGTTTGGCTGGTTTGGTTTCAATGCAGGTTCAGCCCTTGCCGCTGATGGTATTGCTGCCAATGCCTTGATGACGACCCATGTTGCTGCGGCCTGTGCTGCAGTATCCTGGATTATTGCTGAGTGGCTCTTCCAGGGAAAGCCAACTACCCTTGGCGCTGCATCCGGTGCTGTGGCTGGTCTGGTGGCCATTACTCCAGGGGCTGGATTCGTAAGCCCAGCATCCGCTATGATCATTGGTCTTGTTGGTGGCGTGGTGTGTTATCTTGCCTTGCTGGGTAAGGCCAGAATGGGTTATGATGATGCCCTTGACGTTGTTGCTGTCCACGGGGTGGGTGGTCTTTGGGGTGCACTAGCCACGGGTCTGTTTGCCTCCCTTGCGGTAAATCCTGGTGGTGCGGATGGCCTGTTTGCCGGAAATCCAAAACTGCTCATGATTCAGGCCATGGATGCGGGTGTCATCCTCGTCTATTCGGTGATTATCTCCTTTATCATTCTGAAAATGGTTGATATGATTTTCGGCCTGCGGGTTGATGTGGAAGATGAAGTTCAGGGTCTTGATCTGAGCCAGCATAGTGAGCTTGGTTATACGTTGTAAAGGATTAGGGGCCGTTAATAATGTTGACCGTGACCGGTTATAGCAATTTCTTTATACCCCCTTATGCAGCTATGGATATCTCGTTGGCCCATATTTTTTTACAACTGCTTAGGCCGGCTGGGATCACAGGCGGGACGATCCGGGAAAAATAAAATTTGGAGTACAAGTCATGAAAAAGATAGAAGCCATTATCAAGCCCTTTAAATTAAACGATGTCAAGCAAGCCCTCCATGATATAGGTGTGCAGGGTATGACCGTTTCTGAGGTTAAGGGGTATGGTCGCCAGAAAGGGCATAAGGAAATTTATCGTGGTGCCGAGTATGAGGTGGATTTCATCCCCAAGGTCAAGCTCGAGCTCGTGGTGGATGCCGCCATGACGGATCAGGTGGTTGAGACGATTATGGCGGCTGCGGGTACGGGTAAGATTGGCGATGGCAAGATTTTTGTCCTGCCGGTGGATGAGGTTATCCGGGTGCGTACCGGCGAGAGGGGAACAGACGCCAT
>JAQIBE010000226.1 GCA_027859235.1 Desulfobulbaceae bacterium | reverse complement strand
CAGATGAGTGTGCAGCAGGAACAGCTCAACCATTTTGAAAGTTTGCGGACCATGGCCGGGGCCATTGCCCATCGTTTTAACAACTCCATGGCGGCGGTACTGGGTAATCTGGAGCTCATCCTGGATACGCTCCCTGACCATTCGGCTGAAAAAGAGATGGCAACCGATGCCATGCTGGCAGGGAAAGAGGCGTCTCTTGTGGGCTCCATGATGCTCTCCTATGTCGGCCAGCGGCCTCTGGATCTCCAGATAGCAAGCCTCAGCGATGTTGCCGGCGAGTGCGTTACAGAATTACAGCGTCAATCTCCACCATCTTGCATTGTGAAATGTATTCCGGCCCCTGCGCCACTTTACTGCTCCATGGATATCCAGCAGATCAAAGAGGTGATAACGAGCATTATCATGAATGGTATTGAATCCTTGCCCGATGACAGCGGGGAAGTTGAAATAAGCTTTGGCAGTGATTATTTTCAGGCATCTTCGTTCCCTGTTGTCTTTCACGGGAATGGCGCGGTAGATGGCAGGTATAACTTTTGCCAGGTGAGGGACAGGGGCGAAGGCATTGCTCCGGAGAATCTCCAGCGTATTTTTGAACCATTTTTCACCACGAAATTTGTGGGCCGTGGTCTGGGCCTTGCCCTCTGCGTGGGGATTATGCGGGGTCACCATGGTGCGGTTCTTGTTGAAAGTGGACCCTCCACAGGCACCACGGTGCGGCTACTGCTGCCGGTAGTGGAACCGGAGCAGGAAGATGGTGAGTCCCCGGAATGATGGATGTTTTTAGTTACATTGGGGAGTGGGAGATGATAGAGTTTTAAAAAGCGAATAATGAATGGCGAATATTGAATGTTGAATGATGAAGTATGGAAGGTGTCTTAATTAATAAAGAAAGTACCTTCCTTCGAAATTCGAAGTTCAATATTCGATATTTTTTTCTCCCTTCCTTCGAAATTCGACATTCAGGTAAGTGAACCTGTGAGACTCCGATATTCGAAATTCTGCGGTTTGCTGTTCGCCATTCTGCGGTTTTATTTATTTATACGAGGATCGGCTTTATGAAAAAACTAACCTTGATATTGCTCACCCTGGCCTGCGGCCTGGCCGCCTTTATCGCCTGCAGTCAGGAGCCCAAACCCATCAAGATCGGTCTGGCCGTCAACCTCAGTGGACCGGGCGGTTCGGCCGGCGAGCATATCCGCGACGGGGCCCTGCAGGCGGTGGAGGACATCAACAATCAGGGCGGGGTCAAGGGCAGACCGTTGCAGCTGCTGGTTCGGGATGATCAAAACAGCAGGGAAGGGGTGCTCCGGGCCGATGAAGATCTGATCAATGAGGGGGTAGTGGCCATTATCGGTCACAGCCAGTCCGCCAATACCGTGATCTCCCATCCCTATGTCACCTCCCGCAACACCATCCTCTTTACCGCCTACGCCGCCAGCCTCAAACTCTCCGGCCGTGATGACCTCTTTCTCCGCACCGCAGTGGACACCGCCCTCTATGGGCGGAAGACCGCCGCCCTCCTGCAGGCCAGAGGTATAAGGTCGGTGGTCTGCCTCATTGACAGCTCAAATGCCGACTTTGGCGACAACTGGCTGGAGGAGACCGGACGCCATTTCCCGGGGGATATAAGCGCGGTGCGCTTTGATCCGGCCACCAGTCCTGACTGGGTCCAGGTCATGGGTGAGCTGCTGACCCCTGAACCTGACGCCGTCATCCTCCTCACCAGATCGGTAACCACAGCCAAGGCGGCCCAGTTCATCCGCAAGCAAAACAAGACCATCCCCCTCATCACCACCCTCTGGTCACAATCCCCTGAACTGATTAATGTCGGCGGCCAGGCCGTGGAGGGGATGACCATCATCACCTTCATCAACCCGGAAAATGCCCGACCATCCTACCTGAGTTTTTCAGAGAGGATGGAGCGCAACTTTAACAAGAAGGCCACGGCCCGATCCGCCCGGGCCCATGAGATGATAACGATCCTGGCCGATGGGCTTACGCGCTCAACAGCCATGGGCGGCGAACCGCTCAAGACCGCTATCCTGGCCCGGGAGTATGAATCCATCCTCGGCAGGGTGGGTTTTGACCGTTTTGGGGATGTGGTCCGCCCGGTTTACGAGGTCCTGGTCAGAGACGGGGAGCTGAAAACCGTGGGTGAAATACGTTGAAATCCGGGCTTTCCCTGCAGAAACAGATCAATGCTGTTCTCTTTGGGTTGGCCTTGGTCTTTTTTCTGGTGGTCGGAGGGGTGAGCACCCTTGTTCAGTACAAGGGGAGCATGGCTGAGTATGGCGACCTGATGGAAAAAAAGAGCCAGCTCAT
>JAQIBE010000221.1 GCA_027859235.1 Desulfobulbaceae bacterium | reverse complement strand
AGTGTTAGACCATCCTGGCTGAAATGGGTCAGAAAGGGTGAAGACCAACAAGGGATCACCATGACATCGAGTAAGCCTCGAGAAAAGAAAAGACCTATACGCACCAACATCGATCAGGCAAAAACGTCTGGTCAGAATTGTCATCTGATTTACGGTACTGCTGATCTGGATTGTTATGGTTGCCCTTCCGTGTCCGGTTATTGTTGTTATTCTGGTCGGCATGGTGATACTATTCACCGAATCTGTGTGGGCTAAAAGGCCGATGGCGCACTTTACCGACGGAGCCAATGCCATCAAAAAAAAAATACCCCAAGAACCGTAGGGGCAAACCTGCCATCATCGCGTAGATAGATCCCGATCTTTCGCGTCTTGACGGTTTCGTTAATAGAAAGGCATCTCACCATGAAACTACGCATCGCCACCTACAACATCCACAAAGGATTTTCGCACTTCAATCGACGGATGATGGTGCATGATCTTCGCCACACCTTGCGCGGCCTTGACGTGGATCTTGTCTTTCTGCAGGAGGTGCAGGGGGAACATCAACGTCACGCGCTGCGTCTGCCTAATTGGCCGGCAGAGCCACAGTATGAGTTCCTTGCCGATCAGGTATGGTCGGATTTTGCTTACGGACGCAATGCGGTATATGACCATGGACATCACGGTAACGCTATTCTCAGTCGCTACCCGATCATCTCCGATGAAAACCAGGACATCTCAGACCACCGCTTCGAACAACGCGGCCTTCTGCATTGCGAGGTGGCAATCGATAACTTACACCTTCACTGTCTTTGTGTGCACTTAGGCTTGCTTGAACGCGGGCGACGCCGCCAGGTAACGGCCATTGCCGCACGAGTGGATCGTCTGGTCCCACCCACAGCGCCGCTGATAGTTGCTGGTGATTTTAACGACTGGCGTAATAAAGCTGGCCGAGAGCTGATTGTCGCCCTTGGCTTAACCGATGCGTTCCCAGATCAGCGTGGCCGATCGGCTCGAACCTATCCGAGCGGCTATCCGCTTCTGCGCCTCGACCGCATTTATGTTCGCGGCTTTCGGGTATGTCAGGCTGATGTCCATCATGGTCAACCCTGGTCGCGTATTTCCGACCACGCAGCCTTGAGCGCTGAGCTCGAAATGTTATGAAACCCCAATTCTATGACGGCAATACTATCCAGTTGCTTCATAATGGTGCCGCCTACTTCCCGGCCCTCGAGCAGGCCATCGATTCCGCCCAATATACCGTCTCCCTTGAGACGTATATCTTTGCCGATGATGTGACTGGTCGGCGCATCGCAGCGGCAATGGCACGTGCGGCGCAACGTGGACTGACCGTACATGTTTTAGTGGACGGCTTCGGCTCAAATCGTGTGTTTGACGAGTTGCGTCAACAGTTGCTCGCAGCGAAAGTGCAGGTGCTGATCTACCAACCGAAGATATCTCCCTTCTCCCTACGACGCAAACGTCTACGACGTTTGCACCGCAAGCTGGTGGTGATCGACGACCGCGTAGTTTTTGTCGGCGGGATCAACATCATTGACGACATGAACTCTCCTGGTCATCTCCCTCCCCGCTACGACTACGCTGTGTGCATCAAGGGTCCTTTAGTGTCGGTGGCCGTAAAAGAGATCGAGCAGCTGTGGAGTCGCCTTGCCTTGGTAAATTTTCAGTGGGACTGGCGAGGCCGAAAACCCTTCGTTGTCGAGGCCCCATCCCCGGGGAAACAGCGCGCCGCCTTTGTGGTGCGCGACAATTTGCGCCATCGTTCGGATATCGAAGATGTCTATCTTAATGCCATTAGACAGGCACAACGGGAGATAATCATCGTCAACGCCTATTTCTTTCCTGGCCGACGATTCCGCCGGGCGCTTCGCTTAGCTGTTCGTCGTGGCGTACGCGTTATTCTGCTCTTACAGGGCCAAGCTGAATATGTGTGGTTGCATTACGCCGCCCAGGCACTTTACGGACACTTGCTCGATGCCGGCGTGGAAATCTACGAATACCAGAATAGTTTTATGCATGCCAAGGTAGCGGTGATCGATAAGAGGTGGGCTACTGTCGGGTCATCCAACATCGATCCATTCAGTCTACTGCTGGCCCGTGAAGCCAATGTCGTGGTTGATGATTCGCTGTTTGCCGAAGAATTGCGTGCCAGCATTCACAATCATATCGTGGTTGGTGCTACGAAAGTGGATGTGTCCATGTGGCATAGTCAACCGCTGTGGCGGCGTTGCATCATATGGTGCGCCTACGGTTGTGCTCGTTTGCTGATAGGCTTGGCGGGACTTGGTCAGGGGAATCGTTGACCGTACGGGTACCAACGGCTTCTTGCAAGATGCATTTTCCTGTACCAGCTGGGGCCGGGCCGCGCTAACTATTTGCAACCACATGGAATCATAGTCGAAAAGAGGGTTTTTTGGGGTCTATATTGACGTTTTTAAGGCCAAAAATGGCAATATAGAGTTGTGCTATAACGCCTGGCTAGAGCAAAACGACATTATATACCAGGGCAGATATGGCATATTACGCATCGATGCCACAAAAGAGATTTTCTTCTAAACTTGGTTAAGGATAGTCGGAGATTTGGCCAATGGCTTTTTGCAGCGAAACGACGCTATAGACTGACCATTCTGAACTACACAGTCACTTCAAACCATATCCATCTACTTGTCCTGGATGAAAAAGGAAGAGACGTAATCCCTCAATCAATCAAGCTGGTAGCTGGTCGAATTGGTCAGGAGTTCAATTTTATTTCTTCAATAATGAAAAATATTAACGTATATGTTGATTAATTCTTTATAAACATTAACATATAAGGTAACTTGTTACGTGGGTTATTACTTTATATATTAACGTTAGAATGAGGTGGGCATGTTATGAAAAGTAAAAATACACGTCTCATAAGAGAGCAACTGGATATAACATTGAAGCGTTTTGAAAAGGTTAAAACCCTTTCTACGCCTAGAAAGGGTTGGATTCGAGCAATTCGAAGCGCTTTAGGGATGAATGGCCGTCAATTAGCTGATCGGCTTAATGTAAGCCCTTCGCGAATCACTAAGTTGGAGCATGATGAGTTAAGTGGGGCTGTAACCTTTAAGACAATGCGCAAAACAGCAGAGGCCTTAGATTGTGTTTTTGTTTATGGTCTTGTTCCTAAGACATTGCTCGAAGATATTGTCAAAAAGCAGGCCCAAAGAGTAGCCAAAGAAAAATTTACTCGTGTAGCACGTACCATGGGGCTTGAGCTACAAAATCTTCCTAAAAAAGAGAACGTAAAGGCTTTGAAGAATCTAGAGGAAGAATTGTTGCGGACAATGCCTAAATATTTATGGGATAGTAATAAGAATGGATGATCAATATCAAGATCCTGATGGGGCTACTCCCCTTGATCCTGATGAGATCGAAGGTCTCCGCTTAGATCATATTCAGACTAGAGAAGAGTTGAATCAATGGGAGCATGAGAATATACAGAAGGCTTTGCTGTGGACGCTAGGTCGCAATGATCGTAATTTGTTGAGTCAGGGTTTTATATGCACACTGCATCAGAAAATGTTTGAAGATGTGTGGCGCTGGGCCGGTCAATTCAGAAAAACTGAAAAAAATATCGGCTGTGACCCAGCCTATATAGCAACTAATGTCGCGCAACTTTGTGAGGATTGCCAAGGTTGGATTGAGTATAAGTCATATCCGGCAGATGAAATTGCAGCACGTTTTCATCACCGCCTTGTCTCAATTCACCCATTCCCGAATGGAAATGGTCGTCATGCTAGATTGTTAACCGACTTGCTGCTTCAGGAGATACTTAATGAACCTGTGTTTACCTGGGGAAATGCAGATTTAGATAACCCTAGTGAAGGACGGGGGGAATATATTGGGGCTTTGAAAGAAGCAGATAACGGCAATATTACTCCTCTTTTAGGATTTGTAAGAAAAAAATAACAGACATCAACGTTATATCTAGGAAAATAGAACCACTTTTCGTTCTTAATTTTTTGTCGTTGTCTTTTTAATAACTTTAAGAAAATCCATGTTAGCTCTCCCTAATTTGAAAATCAGTTAGGGGCAGAACTTTGTTAATTAAATATAATGAAATTTGACGAAAGACTGACTCTGGAACAGTTGTCATCATGCAGGTGGTCCGCTGGGGTCAGGCCGCGCTAACTATTTGAAACTACATGGAATCATAGTCGAAAAGAGGGTTTGGGGGGGTCTATGTTGACGTTTTTAAGGCCAAAAATGGCAATATAGAGTTGTGCTATAATGCATGGCTAGAGCAAAACGACATTATAGCCCAGGGCAAATATGGCATATTACGCATCGATGCCACAAAAGAGATTTCCTTCTCAACTTGGTTAAGGATCGTCGGAGATTTGGCCAATGGCTTTTTGAAACGAAACGACGCTATGGACTGGCCATTCTGAACTACACAGTCACTTCAAACCATATCCATCAGCGAGCTGCATGATGTTTCGATAACATGACCTCCGCAGCTCTTTTTCTTTGGCGCTACCGCCATGCCAGACGGGACCGACGGTATGGATAATGTGTTTTACTGGAAGATTGTATCCCTTTCCTCAGAGACAGACCCGCTTCACCTGCTCAAAGTCAGTCATCCCGGCCAGCACCTTGGCAATGCCATCCATCCGGAGGGTTCGCATTCCTTCCCCCACCGCCGCCTGCTGGATCATCTGCACCGAACTACCGCTCTTAATGGTCTGCCGGACCAGATCCGTGCAAATCAACAATTCATGCACGGCAATCCGCCCCTTATAACCACTACCCCCGCATTCCGGACAGCCATGGCGGCGCATCAGGTGCAACGACTCATGCTGGTCACCGTAACCATGGGCGGCGAATGCCTCGGGCCCATAAAATTTACGCAAAAGCTCATACTCTTCGGTGGTCGGCTGGTAAGCCTCCTTGCAGAGCGGGCAGAGGCTCCGCGCCAATCGTTGGGCCAAAACCCCCAAGAGCGCATCGGCCAGATTGAACGGGTCTTCCCCCATCTCAATCAGCCTGGTGACGGTTTCAGCGGCGCTATTGGTGTGCAAGGTGCTGAAAACCAGATGGCCTGTCAGGGAGGCCTCTACGGCGGTATGGGCCGCTTCGCGGTCACGCATTTCACCGATCATGACCACATCCGGGTCGGCCCGCAGAAGCGAACGCAACGCCTCATGGAAAGTAAAGCCCTGTTTCGCTTTAACCTCAACCTGTCGCAATCCCGCCTGGGTAATTTCCACCGGGTCTTCCACCGTCCAAATCTTGCGCTCCGGTTTGTTGATATACCCCAGGGCGGCATGGAGGGTCGTGGTCTTCCCGGAACCGGTCGGCCCCACACAAAGGATAATCCCATATGGCTTGACAACCAGCTCTTTCAGCCCAAGCAGATTGTCCGGCGACAACCCCATCTCCTCCAAGACCATAGGCTTTGAGGCCGCCAGGACCCGTAAAACCGCATCCTCATTACCACCCACGGTTGGAGTGACTTCCAGGCGATACTCAACTTTCTTGCCCTGGAAGCGCAACATAATCTTGCCGCTCTGGGCTTTGCGGTGCTCAGCAATATCCATCGAGGCCAGAATCTTTATCCTGGAAAGCAGGGGTTTGGCGAAGTGGGAAGGCAGCATCTGGATGGTCTTACATATTCCATCGATTCTATACCTTATTCCCAGAGGATACTTGGGAGGACCGGGCTCCAGATGAATGTCGGAAGCGCCCTGAAGATAGGCATCAATCAAAATCTTGTTGGCCAGCCTAATCGTTTCCGAATCAGAATCAGCTGGGGTATTTTCTTCCCCATTTTCCTGATTATCATCATCCTCGCTTAAGTTGTCGACCATTTGTTGGAGCTGATCATCATAAGCTTCGTAGTACTTGGCAATACAGTTTTCAATTTGTTCGGAAGTGGCGGTGACCAGTTCGATCCGGCGGTTAGTGTGAAACCTCAGGGTATTGCTGATGTTTAGATCGGTGGGCCTGGAAGTGGCAACCTCCAGATACTCACCGCGATCGGCCACCGGAAAAACACGTAACTGCATGATAAGATCAGGGGAAAATGCTGCCAGGGCACGTTGATCAGGTTCAATTTGACTGAGGTCGATGAACGGCAGATGGAATTTGGCAGCCAGAGCGGCCAGGACCTGCCCCTCTGTGACCAAGCCCAGTTCAATGAGAAGCTGCCCAATTTTTTTCTTTTTACCCTCCTCCTGACTGGCCAGGGCCATTTTCACCTGTTCCCTGGTGATCAAGCCCGCCTCGACCAGGATATCCCCGACCCGCAGCCATTTGCCGGATTTAACATTTTTCTGGCCCTGGGCCACTATCTCGTCAATCGTGTCTTGCTCCAGGTGCTGTTCCCGGCTGATAATCTCACCAAGATTCTGCTTCTTGAGTCGTTGTTGCTCGGCCAGAGCTTTTTTTAGAGCTTCCTGGGACAATACACCCTGATGTTCCAAAATTTGGCCAACGGGAACGTCATTCCTGCGAGAAATTACCCCATCACGGGTGAAGTAAATCATCTTATAGGGCGAATCTTTGTCGGTGGGAGCAGCAAAAAAACCATCTCGTCCCTGATGGCCCTGGATACTGCGAACGGAATATGATTTACCGGTGACCGTCTCGACAATTAAATAAGAATCTTTCTCACTCGACTCCAGGTCAATGAGTGGCGGTTCCGGCATCAGAATACAACAGACGCGGGAAAGGGGAACAAGCTTTTTTCCCGGGCGGTTGGCAAGGCGAATTACAATCTCCTTGTCGGCAGGATTAAAGGTTCGGGCCCATTCAGCCTCAAACTGCTGGCCAGTGACCATCTCAATGCGCATATATTTTTTCATCAAGGTCTACCCTTCCCAGTCCCATTAGCCTGAGGGATCAAGCGATTATCTTGGTGCAGATCTCCAGCAATAATTGCCAAACGACCACTTTTATCAATTTCCAATTAGGATACCATTTACAGCGAGGAGATATTAAGGTTTTATTGCGGGATGCACTTAAAGAATTAACAAATCAGCCCAGAAAACTGAACTTATTCCTATTTCCACGGCATACCCTATACCGGAAACACTCATATAAAACTGGTAGCCAACTGGTTGGCAAGCCGGTTATCTTAGCCTTTAGGCGCGACACGAAGTCGCATTTTTATATGTGATATCAAGTAGTTGTATCGCTTGCTGTCACCCAGTGTGATCCCGCTGGTATCCTAGGGAGACATGCTACCGTTGCGCTGATGACGGGGTGTGAAGCTCTCCTGACAATGTACCGAATTGGGCAGAAACCGTGAGGTGGAAGCCCCTCCGAGAATTCCACTTGGTTAAGGGCTAGGATGGGGCAATATGACGAGAGTAGGCGAAGGATTTTACGCGTCGTCAACGAGATCAGACCTACTGGAATTAATAGGTCGAAGACATGCTTCCCTGTGTTTGCATGGGTTGGAGAGGTTGCAGGTCACTAACGTCCCTGCACGGATCCCAATTTCTTACCGGCGTCCAAGTCCCGTCTAAGTTGTCCGTTAAGGTGAAAATGTGGAACGTGGAAACCCCATTCGTTCACCCTGTGCAATGCAGGGTAGGCATTACCGCAAGGCGTGCTGTTGGACTGGTGGGAGTAAGAGGTTGAAAAAAAAGCGAATGTCTCAGGGTAAT
Source organism: Desulfobulbaceae bacterium (assembly GCA_027859235.1). GTDB lineage: Bacteria > Desulfobacterota > Desulfobulbia > Desulfobulbales > SURF-16 > JAJRUT01. The sequence goes on along the minus strand of JAQIBE010000221.1, from coordinate 12,654 downwards.
CCAGAGAATAGAGTCTGCAACATGACTCGGGAGTTAAAACCGGACACGGTCTTGTGTTCGGCGAATGACGAGCTGACGTTCAACAGGTGTTTCATTGCGAGAGAGTTTGAAGAACCTTCAAAGACAGAAGAGCTAGAGACGGTCAATTTGACTGGGGCATCTGTCGATAATGCTAAAGCATGGAAATCCATCAATTGGAAGACCGCTCAGAGGCATGTTCGAAGGCTACAGATGCGTATCGCAAAGGCTGTTTTGGAAAACAAATGGGGCAAGGTCAAAACCCTGCAACACTTATTAACCAATTCGTTCTACGCCAAGCTTCTGGCTGTCAAACGAATCACTTCCAACAAGGGGAAAAAGACTCCTGGCGTTGACGGCGTTCTGTGGCAAGGCGCTAGAGCTAAATGGCGGGCGGCATATTGCCTGCGCCGACGTGGTTATAAGTCGCAACCACTTAGACGGATCTATATCCCGAAGAAAAATGGCAAAAAGCGACCTCTTTCAATCCCCACAATGAAGGACAGAGCAATGCAAGCCCTGTACAAGTTGGCACTTGCACCAATAGCTGAAACTACAGCCGATGGAAATTCCTACGGTTTTAGAGAAGGCAGGTCATGCGCTGATGCTGTACAAGCATGCTTTAACGCCCTGTCAAAGCCTAACTCGGCAACATGGGTATTAGAGGCGGACATCAAAGGATGCTTTGATAACATTTCTATGGAATGGCTTATCGAAAACATCCCGATGGATAAAACCATTCTTCGCAAGTGGCTCACGGCAGGATATATTGAAAATGGCATCACATATCCTTCACGCAAAGGAACACCGCAGGGAGGGATTATTAGTCCTACCCTGTCAAACATGACACTTGACGGGATGGAGGAGGTCATCCGCCGTGCGATCCCCCGTCGTAATCGTGTTAATTTCATCCGCTACGCAGATGATTTTATTATCACAGGTAAGTCTAAACACCTGCTGAATAAAATCAAACCCGTGGTGGAGAAGTTCCTTGCTGTGCGAGGTCTCACTTTATCAAAAGAAAAGACCTTAATGACCTACATTAAAAATGGGTTTACCTTCCTCGGGCAATCTTTCAGAAAGCATGGCAGGAAATTGCACATCACGCCATCAGCAGAAGGCATCAAGTCGCTTCTGGAGAAAGTGGGAAAGTTAACCAGAAAATACGTCGGAGCACCGATGGTAATCCTAATCAAGAAGTTGAATCAAACGCTTCGAGGTTGGGCTAACTACCACCGCCACGTGGTTGCATCGGAAGCCTTTAGTCGCGTTGACACATATGTATTCAGACAACTATGGAGAATGCTTAGGAAAAGACATCCGAAGAAACTCCACACATGGTTGTTCAACCAATATTGGACCGCCAGTGGCAAGAAGCACATCTTCGCTGTTAAAACCAAGACGAAGGAAGGCAAAAGTAAAGTCTACCAAGTCATACGCATATCCTCAATAGGGATAAGAAGACATATTAAAATCAAAGCGGCTGCAAACCCTTATCTGCAGGAATTTGCTAGATATTTTTGGCAACGCAGGTACATTAAGGGGAGCAAGTTGTTAGCAAAACTCTCAGCACGAGAGTTCAAGGCGCAATTTGCATAGGAAGTAAAACAATCGGGCACCCAATAAAGGTTGCCTTTAAAATGCTTGAGCCGTGTGATGGGAAACTATCACGCACGGTTCTTAGGGGGGAATGGAGCCGTAAGGCTCCTGACCCACCCGATGCCTCACACAGAACACAAACAGGAAAAGGGATTGTGCAACAATGGCAAAACACATCTGCCCCTGGTGGGTTGCATATACATTTGACAACCCGCTCAGACGTATATTTCACAAACCAGAAAAAATATTCGCTCCTTATCTGAACAAGGGAATGACTGCCATCGACATTGGTTGTGGCATGGGATACTTCTCAATAGGTATGGCCAAAATTGTTGGTGAAAATGGAAAAATTATTGCCGTTGATATTCAACAAAAAATGCTAGATACACTAACAAAACATGCCGAGAAAGCAGGTGTTGGCAACCGCATTACCACAGTTTTATCTAATGATAACAATATAGGCATAAACGATAAGGTGGATTTCGCCTTAACGTTCTGGATGGCACACGAAACACCAAATGAACGCGAATTCCTCAAGCAAGTTCACTCTATTCTCAAAAGCCCGGGTAAGCTTTTACTGGCAGAGCCTAAAATACATGTCACCTTCAGCGAATTCAAAAAAACGTTATCAGTGGCACAAGAATTAGGTTTCAAACTAATTGAGTCACCCAAAATAGCTTTTAGCCATACAGCTGTCCTTGAGAAGCGTGGAGAAGACATAGATGCCTAAGTGGTGCTGGGTTCCGTTTGCAGCGGTCTGTTGGTATTGCATGATGGCTTTCCACGAACTCGGGCATGTGGTTTCCACGTTAGCGAACGGGGGAACTATCGACGAGGTTAAATTGGTCCCTTGGGCATTTTCGTACACGATGCGGCATGGATCTGCACTTCCTGTGGTCGATATCTGGGCGGGTGCGCTGACCGGTACTTTGATTCCGCTGATCATCTGGCTTTCGACCCTTCGATTTGACCGGTTGAGATTGCTCGCAGGTCTGTTTGCGGGTTTCTGCTGTGTTGTTAACGGTATTTACTTCGGTATTGGCTGGCTCGATAATGTTGGTGATACTGGCGAGTTGCTCGCCTTGGATTTCCCCGTGTGGCCGATGATAGTTTTCGGGGTTGTCGCAATTTGTGGTGGTTTCTGGCTTTGGCATGTTGAGGTTGAGCGTGCAAAGTCACTTAACCAATCTCTCAACCCGGATCCGCCCCCGAAGGATCCTCTTTGGATATCCTTCTGGAATCAACATCGCCTCCATTTTTCTGATCGTTGCTTCCCTATCCACCCTCAGGGATTTCTATATCAGGTTTGACTTAGCTCAGGTCAGATATAGAGATACTCAGGAAGTATACGTAACAAAATGAAAAAGGATTATATGGTATAATTCGTCATCAACCCCTTGTTTTTTCGATAAAATAAAGGAAGGCAGCCATGACTGAATTATTGTGTTCACTTAAGAGTTTTTATCCTAGCCATGTGACCGAGCCCGTTCAGCAAGAACTCTGGTCGGTCACATATTCATCTTTTCAACATCCCTCAACCCGTTTAGATTTATCTTCCCCTCCTAAATTATTCTTTTTACCTCATGCTGGATTATTGCCTGTTTATCGGCCCAATGAGAAACGTCGGGCCTTAGATCGTTTCACCCTCCGCTTAGTGGAGAGCAAGCTTCCCGGCGCTCTTCTCGGCATTGATTATCTACAAAAAAAATATAGGCACAACCTGGCAGCGGACACCATCAAACAGTCTGGGAGTGTTGTTTTGTCTTTCCTCACTTTTTTGAATGGGACCAGCAGAGACATTCTTAACCTCTCAAGTCAGGACATTGAAGCATACGTAGAAAATGAACAGGAGCGAGGGTTAAAGGTGGGAACTGTCAGAACAAATCTGAGAGCGATTTACACTTTTATTGGTTTTCTGGTCGAACAAGAAGTAGCCGCAGCAGAAATTTTGCTTAAAAAGATTAGGATCAAACCGCCGGAAATACTTCCCAAGGCCATTCCCTTGGAGGATATCGAGAAATTACTCGCGGTGACAACCAACATTCGAGATCGGGCATTGATACTACTATTGTTGAGAACTGGAATGCGAATTGGTGAACTGCTCAATGTAAAGATATCGGACATCATTTTGTCTGAACAAAAGATATTAATATACCTCGGGGAGAAGAACTATCAGGGAAGGGTCGTCTATTTCGGCGATGATGCTGATCAAGCATTAAGGCAGTGGTTGCAAATAAGAAAAAAGGATAAGGAGTTTCTTTTTTATAGTCCATGCAGGGAATCTCTCGGCTATGTAGCGGCTTGGAGTGTCATGAGAAAACATCTAGAAGCCGCAGAGATAGCACATAAGGGCTATAGCCTCCATTGTCTTCGTCATACATTTGCCACTGATATGCTGAATGCCGGCTTGCGCCTAGAGGTGCTGCAGCAGTTATTAGGGCACCGATCTATCGAGATTACCAGGCGATATGCCAGGATGTCTGACATCACAAGAGAGACAGAATACTTTAAGGCAATGACAATCATAGAAACGGGAGGAAAATGTTATGAATCTCAACGAGTCAATTCTCCGTTACAGGCGGTATTTGAAGAGAAGAAATTTGGCCTCTCACACGGTTAAAAATTATTTGCACAGATTAAAGCTGTTCATTGTATGGGCTGCTGTTCCTGTTGAGGCAGTCGCGTCGCAGGATGTGAAGGATTATATTGATGTTCTTCTCGAAAAGAGATTGGCCCCTCAAACTATAAACGCGCACCTGATAGCGATACGCAGATTTTATAGCTATCTGCGAAACGAGGAAGAGTTACAACTGTCTAATCCTGTAATCAAGGGCCTGGCACTCCGACTTCCAAGTCCGCTCCCAAAACACCTACGGGACAACGATGTTGAAGGCTTCCTCCTCAGTATCAAGAAAGTTAGGGACATGGCTATTTTTATGTTGATGTTGCGTTGTGGCTTACGGGTTGAAGAGGTGGCTCATTTAACTCTTGAATCCATTGATTACCGACGTAACCAAATCATGGTCAGGAGTGGCAAAGGAGCTAAAGACAGGGTTGTATATATCAGCAATGATGCGGCAGAAGCCTTGGCCGTTTATCTCCAAAAGAGACCTGTTACGAAAGAGCAAAAGATTTTTCTGGTAGAAAAAGGCTGCTGTAAGGGGCAGCCCATATCCGTGCGTGGTATCCAGAAACGGATAGAGTATTACTCAAAGAAAAGTGGCATACCAGTCTCCTGTCATAGACTTCGTCATACGATGGCTACACAGTTGCTCAACGCTGATGCTGATCTCGTTACCATTCAGGATCTCCTCGGGCACAGTAGGATTGAAACAACCCAACGCTACAGCAGGCTGTCTAATCTAAAAGCGCAGCGTGATTACTATGCTGCTATGGAAAAAGTGATGAAGAAAACAGATACAGAAACTATACGGGTTACACATTAGGAGAGGGGAAACCGCTACGGTAAAAGTGAAGACTAAAAGAACTTGACTTAAACCAGAAAGTGGTAAGAATTATGTACAAGTAACCATTTAATTTAAAAAGAAAAATCAGGGTTTGTTACGTATACTCAGGAAACATCTTCCCCTTCATCAGTTCCCGTAAACATAATCTTGCCAGATCAAATCTTTTGCTCCAGTCCTTTGACTAACCATTCCTTATAAATTTGGACTTATATTCATTCGTTGAGTACGACTTATGTAATAAGATTTAATCTTCAAGTAGACTTATTTATAAATAGTTATGTTGTGAGACGTAGACACTTGCAAAACGCTCGCGGTATATTTCCCATGAACGCCACTTTGCAGAGGTTGTATATGAATTTTTTTAAATTTAGTTCAATAAGAAAAAACCTTACGTTTTTGGTAATGTGTGCGGTTCTGCCGGCTCTGGTCATTCTTTTGTATTCTGGCATAGAGCAACGACGGCAGTCCATTAAAAACGCAAAACAGGATGTTTTACTGCTAACCCACACAATTGCCGAATCGCAGAGAAAAATTACCATCTCCACCAGGCAAACCCTCTCCACTATTTCCATGCTCCCTGCAATTCAGGCCATGGATATCCAGGCAAGCAGTGAAATTTTCAAGTCAATATTAGAGCAAAATCCAAACTATAATAATATTTCGTTAATAAATCTAAAAGGTGAACCTTTAGCCTCGGGTAAAACTTTTACCCGAACAAATCTGGCTGATCGTAAACATGTTCGAGAAGCCTTGGAGAGGAAAGACTTTGCTGTCGGCGAATATATCGTATCCAGGATTGGGACTTCGGATACTGTTCTTCCTTTTGCTTATCCAGTTCTCGATAAAAAGGGCACCCTGAAGGCCATGTTAACCACGACCATCAAGCTGGCCAGTTTTGCCCGCTTCCATGACCTCTCGGCCCTACCTGAAAAATCCTTTGTGGCCATAACCGACCACCAGGGAATCCGGCTGTTTTACTATCCAGCACAGAAGACAACCAATCCTGTAGGAGCACCGATTAACGTAAAGAATTTGGAAATATCCAGTAAAGCGCAGGAACCGGGCATGTTCATCGGTACAGGATCAGACGGACTGCGCCGGATATTCGCTTTCGAGCAAGTTCGACTCGACCATGGAGATACTCCCTATTTATATGTGTGGGCAGGTATTCCTGAAACCTATATTCTTGCGCCAGCCAACGCTGCCCTGGCCAGGAACTTGTTACTCATGCTTCTGGCCTCGGGGATATCTCTTTTTGTTTCCTGGTCGATTGGCAGAAACACATTAATTTCCCCTATACAACATCTCGTGATGTTGACACAAAAATTTGCCCAGGGAGACCTCGAAGCTCGGAGTGAACTTTCAGCCAATCCCGGCGAGTTTGGTACGCTGGCCAATGCTTTTTATGATATGGCCGAAACCCTGTCACAAGACCAGTTGGTTAAAAAATATTTAATTAAAAAACTGGAAAAATCTATTACTGAAATTAAGACCCTGCAAGGGATACTGCCAATATGTTCTTTTTGTAAAAACATAAGAAACGATGAAGGTTATTATGAGCAAATTGAAGGATATATCCACAAACATTCTGGGGTGGATTTTAGCCACACAATTTGTCCCACTTGTGCGAAGGAGCATTACCCAAAAGAGTATGCGTCTATTATGAAAAAAAATGGTGAATAAACTGAACCTTTCTTGACATAAAATATCACAGATTTTTATACGAGTATTAACATTGCCACATTCAACCTCATTGATTTCTCAACTCACCCCAAGTTGAGGTTACTACTGTGAATCTCTGATGTGATCAATCCACACCTGGGTCGATCTTGCTTTAAGATTTAGCACGTATTTCCTTTCGCATTTTCCATGATCATACTCTCCTGCTGCGTTGATGCTGAAGGTGCTAAAGGGAGCCGTCATAGGGAGTGCCCCTTACCTTAATACCATATCCAATTTCACAATTAGGACCAATTTCGTCAGTTTGGTACCCCCTGATAGCCCATGGCAAATATCAGCCCCTCCACCCCTCATGCAAATTAGCTACATCATCCGGCACCCAGCTATTCACGCCAAGTCAACAAATCTCCCCGAAAACTCGTTGACATTATTACCTTCCTGGATCGCCACAAGTCCTAACTTGGAAAATAATTGACCCGTCTGTGACGGATAATATAGACTATACCAATATCGTAAGGACCTCATAATAGTATGGGTGCTCTAGGATGAGGCAAAAGGTGATTTACGTTGGGTTCAGGGTCTTTTGTTGACCGGCAATCGTGCCGGTTTTGCTCTTTCGCTAACTTATTGAAAAAGGTGCTATTGTGAAAAAAAAGATCCTGATCGTTGATGATGAAGAAGGCATCCACCTTGTATTTCGGGATGAACTTGAAGAAGTAGGATATGAAGTCCACTCTGTATTCTCTGGAGAAGAGGCCATAAGAAGCCTCAAAATCTTTACTCCTGACCTGGTTATTCTCGACATCAGGATGCCAGGAGAGGACGGCAGGGATACTCTACGAGAGATAAAACAAATTAACAAAGACCTGAATGTTGTTCTCTGCAGCGCTGACCCGCAACTAAAACATGATCTTCGCGCCTGGGCTGCTGACGATTACATTGTCAAATCATCTGACTCCGCTCATATGTTGGGCGTAATCTACGGTCTGTTGGGTGAGTAGGACAGCTTTGGAGAATGGAGAAGAGCTGATGAACCAAATTTTTTCTGTTTACGGTACAGTGCTGCAAAGCAACAGTAGAAATTTACAATAGGTGTTACCTATCAAAGGAGTAACTATGGATGAAATTAAGGATAAAATTAAAATTAAAAATGTTACCAAGGTCTTTGGAAAACACCCCGAAAAAGCTTTAAAGCTTCTTGATGAAGGGATGAGCAAGGATGAAATTTTCCAAAAAACCGGCCAGGCCGTGGGGTTGAACAATGTCAACTTCAATGTCCGGGAAGGAGAAATCCTCGTGGTCATGGGACTGAGCGGCAGCGGCAAATCCACTCTGATCCGCTGCGTCAACCGCTTGATCGAACCGACTGCCGGCAGCACCATTATCGACGATGTGGATGTCAACAAACTGACAATCGATGAACTGCGCAATCTGCGGCGCCGGAAATTCGGTATGGTTTTCCAGAACTTCGGGCTGTTTCCCCACCGGACCGTGCTGGCCAATACCGAATTCGGTCTCGAAATACAGAATGTCGACCCGGCCGAACGGCAGAAGAAGGCCATGGACGCCCTGAATCTGGTCGGTCTGGAAGGCTGGGAAGATGCCGACATCGCCCAACTCAGCGGCGGCATGCAGCAGCGGGTCGGACTGGCCCGGGCCCTGGCCGTCGATCCGGATATCCTGCTCATGGACGAAGCCTTCAGCGCCCTGGATCCCATGATCCGCCGCGACATGCAGCATGAGCTCATCACTTTACAGGAACGGATGAAAAAAACCATCCTCTTTGTCAGCCACGATCTGGACGAGGCCCTGAAAATCGGGGACCGGATCGTGCTGATGAAGGACGGCAGGGTCATCCAGATCGGCACTGGCGAGGAGATCCTGACCAACCCCTCTACCGAATACGTGAAACGGTTTGTCGAAAGTGTCGACCGTACCCAGCTGCTGACCGCCAAGTCGATCATGAACAAGGCCAGAGCCGTGGGCTACCCTAAGGATGGCCCACGGACAGTACTGCGCAGGATGCGGGATGAGGGTCTTTCGAGTCTTTACGTGGTGCAGCGCGATTATACCCTGCTCGGCATCGTCACTGCCGACGCAGCCAAGAAGGCTATAGACGATAACAAAAATACCATCGCCGATATCATCGATAAGGACATCCCCCATGTCAAAGGGGATGAACTGTTGAGCGTCGTTATTACCATCCTTGCGGAACGTCAGCTTGCCCTTCCGGTTGTTGATGAAAATGAAAAACTTCTGGGTGTGGTCGTCAAGGGTTCCGTTCTTTCGGCCCTGGCAGAATAGGAGAAAAAATTATGAATATCACCATTCCCAAATTACCTCTCGATAAACTGATCGTGGCCTTGCTTGATATGCTGACCACCAACTTCGCCTTTATCACCAAGGCGCTCAGTAACATCACCGGCATTGCCATTGATTTCATCGTCAACGGCCTGATGTTATTTCCGCCCCTGCTCCTGATTCTTATTCTTGCCGGTCTGGGCTGGTGGCTGGCCGGCAGGAAGATCGGAATCATGGCCCTGGTCGGTCTGGCCCTGCTCTGGAATCTGCGGCTCTGGCAGTCCAGCATCGAAACGGTCACCCTGGTCATACTGGCCACCTGCGCGGCGGTGGCCCTGGGGCTGCCTCTTGGTATTCTGGCCGCGCTCTTTCCGCGCTTCAAGAAAATCATCATGCCGATTCTCGATTTCATGCAGACCATGCCGGCCTTCGTCTATCTGATCCCGGCCATTCCCTTTTTCGGACTGGGCCCGGTCTCGGCTATTTTCGCCACCGTGATTTTTGCGATGCCGCCGACGATCCGCCTGACGATTCTTGGAATTATCAAGGTGCCGGAAGAGTTGATCGAGGCGGCGGACTCCTTCGGCTGCAACAAGAAACAGAAGTTGCTCAAGATCCAGCTGCCCCTGGCCATCCCCACGATCATGGCGGGGATCAATCAGACCATCATGCTCGCTCTGTCCATGGTGGTAATCGCCGCGATGATCGGGGCCGGCGGTCTGGGCGGCGAGGTCTGGAAGGCCATCCAGAGGCTCCAGCCGGGTATGGGCTTTGAGGCGGGCATCGCCATCGTCATCCTGGCCATGCTGCTGGACCGGATTACCCAGAAAATCGGGCAGAAATACAAATAAACCTCAAATCCGTGAGCGGTCGAGAATGGGTCATGGGCAAACCGTCCAATAGCCGTCACGGCTTCAGGATAAAGGTAAATGGAAGATTAATGTTCAAACTCAAAGAGGTGTTCTGATGAAAAAAGGTATGAATCGAACCAGTCTGCTTTTGCTGGCTTTATGCTTGATGATTGCGGCAATCGGTTGCTCCCGGGACCAGGAAGACAAGGAGGGAAAGGAGGCCCGCCAGGACAAAGGGGATATTAAACTGGCCTATGTCGAATGGTCCAGTGAAGTGGCCAGCACCAATGTGGTGCGGGTGGTTCTGGAGAACCAGGGCTACGATGTAAATATTGTTCCGGTCAGCGGTGCCGCCATGTGGCAGTCGGTGGCAAGCGGCGATGCCGACGGCATGGTCGCCGCCTGGCTGCCGACCACCCATGGTCATTACCTTGAAGAGCTTAAGGACCAGGTAGTTAATCTCGGCTCGAATCTGGAAGGGACCAAGATCGGCCTGGTAGTGCCGAGCTATGTGACCATCAATTCCATCACCGAGTTGCACGACAATGCCGACAAGTTTGACGGCAAAATCATCGGCATCGATCCCGGCGCCGGCCTGATGAGCAAGACCGAAAAAGTGATGACCGAATACAACCTCGACAATTTAAAGTTGATCGCCGGCAGCGGCGCCACCATGACCGGCGCGCTTCAGGATGCCATCAACAACGACAAGTGGATCGTGGTGACCGGCTGGACTCCGCACTGGAAATTCGGCCGGTGGGATCTCAAGTATCTCGACGATCCCAAAAATGTTTATGGCGGGGCAGAACATATAAGCACCATCGTCCGCCAAGGTCTGAAAGAAGAGATGCCGGAGGCCTATGCCATTCTGGACAACTTTTACTGGACCCCCGAGGAAATGGCCCGGCTCATGGTCCGGAATCAGGAAGAGGGCGCCGATCCTTACGAAAACGCCAAACAGTGGGTCGAGGAGAACCAGGCCAAGGTCCAGAGCTGGATACCAGAATAACCACGGATATCCTCAATCCGGCAAAACCAGTGTTGTCGGGGCGCTGTGATCTTGCCGATTGCGGGGTTCCGGGGATTTCGTCTTTGCCTTTGTATATGAAAACAAAAAATAAGTATTATGCAGGTTAATTAAATGGGAGGTAAAAGTCATGTCATACATTTCCAAGAGGTTACTGCCATTGCCGCTCGCGCTTCTCCTCTGCGCGGGTATGCCCGCAAGCGCGGATGCCGGTTTTGAACTCGGCCCGGTGCAGGTCGGGGGCGCCATGCGGGTAAACTATGTAAACGGCGATTATCAGAAAAGCGGCGAGGATGGGCCTGAGCGCGGTGACAACGGGGGTGATATGGTGCTTGACACCTTTCGGCTCAATCTCGATCTCGATGAGAACAACTGGCTCGGCAAGGTCGAATACCGCTGGTACCCCGGCTACAATTTTCTGCACACCGGCTGGGTGGGATACCGACTGTCGGAAAAATCCCAGGTGCAGGTGGGACTGAACCGGGTGCCTTTCGGTGTCGGCCCTTACGGGCCGGCCAACAGCTGGTTTTTCGATCAACATTACTATGTCGGGCTCTCCGACGACATGGACATGGGGATCAAATACTCCACCAGCATGGGAAATTTCACCCTCGATCTGGCCTATTACGCCATGTCTGAGCCCGACTTCAATGGTGACAGTGCTGAAAGCGCCCGGTATTCCTATGACATCGTCGACAACGGCGGCGAGTACTCCCATTACGAGGAGCGCAACCAGGTGAATGTGCGAGCCGTTTACAGCATGGCCTTTAGTTCTTTGACCAACGATCTCGGTGTCTCCCTGCAATGGGGAGAACTTAAAGCCGACGGCGCTTTTGCCGATGACAGCGATGCCTGGGCCACCTCCATCCATAATAAGACCACCTTGGGCAACTTCGCCCTGATGCTGCAACTGACCCACTATAAATATGGCGCCGATTACCATCCCGGCACCGGTCTTTCCGACGATCTGATCACCATGGGCGCCTATGATTTCGCCTGGCCCGTGGCCAGCGAGGGGACCATCCCTGCCATCGCCCTGAGTTATACCTGGAAGCCCAGCTTGAACTGGATCGATTCGATCACCTTTTACAACGACTACAGCGTGATTATCAAGGACGGTAGCCTGCCTGACGGCCGGGAGCTCAACAACAGCGCCATGAACGTCACGGGTATGGCAATCGCCAGCGGCGGCTGGTATATCTATGTGGATTACGACTATTCGAACGGCAACTACTTTGTCGGCAACGAAGGTGATGTCTATGGGGCCGATTACGCTTCATCGGCGGTGGGAGATTTCGGTGCCGATCTCAACGACGAGTGGAAGGGTCGGTTCAACATCAACTTTGGCTACTATTTTTAACAAATGTTCCAAAAGTCGAAAATGGGATGGCTAAGCAAAAAGGGGGCTCCTTCGCTGTTTCAAGTTACCCACATGAAACAGCAACGAGCCTGAAAATTGAAATTATTAAAAGCAAGTTAACCAGTTTTCAGACTTGATAGGAAATTAAATTTGGGAATAAATAATAGGAGAGAAAAAAGGGGTCGAGTCCTTGCTTGACTCATCTTCTGCTTAATCCTTAGTGACATAGGCGTTGAAGACTCCAAAAAAGCTCAATGAAGATCGTTTTTAACAATTACTCTTCGCTATTAAGATTGCCACATCGAACATCTAAAAATATCAAATTATCCTCCGGTTGAGATGTCTACAGTG